>CAJUEZ010000012.1 GCA_910585485.1 uncultured Clostridia bacterium | reverse complement strand
TTTGCTGTCATGGATATACATTTCCCGATAAATTGCGAGCCCTGTCCCCAAAATTGACTGTCATATTGCAGAAAAGCGAAATAATTCCCTGCGACGATTTTATTTACTATAAGATAAATAACAGTTCCCAAAGGGATTAACAGCAAATACAGTCCTTTTGAAAAAATAACGGATAATATTTTTTTAAATTCGCGTTTTTGTATAAGAGAAACTATTTTATATTCCTCAAGAAACTCAGCCGCGGCGGCGAATATTACAACAACTCCCGCAAGACGTGACAGGGAGGCGAGCAGTCCGCATAATCCCGCTAAAAACCATTTATGCTTTCGTATAAAATACAGAGCCATCGCGGTTGTAAAAAATAACATACTTTCGCTCATCATCGCTCCGAAAAAGAATGCGAACGGAAAAATTGAAATGTATATGGCACTTCTTTTCGCGGCGGTATGACTGTAATCACACAAGCAAAGTTTGTACAAAAATACGCATCCGCCGGCATAGGCGAGCGTTGATGTCATAAGCAGTGAAACGCGCAGATTTTGTATTACAAAATTTATGAGTCTCGCAGCGTATGGATATAGTGGAAAAAAGACGAGCGTTGTATACGCTCCGTTTTCTGTGTATGAAGAGTATCCTCCGCCGGCAATTCGCACATAATTTGTAGAATCCCATATTTCAAGCCGCCTGAGGAAGGTTGTAAAGGTAAAATGCTCATCGGTGAGCATAAATAAAATCAGCGCTTCAAAGATATATATTACTATTCTGAAAATCAGAGCCAAGCAAAATACTTGCAGGGCACTATATTGTTTAGAAACATCCGGTCTTTTTGTCAAAGAAGCGGTTAGAAAAGAATATGTTTTTCCTCTGGGCATGTCAAGTCCTGAGAAATGCAGGATTCTCAATATGAGCCAAATTAAAATGCTAAACACAATAACACCGGATAAAATTGAAACTATCATTCTTCGATCCCTCCGCCGCTTTCTTTAACAATATAGACAGGTCGTTTTTTTGTTTCAAGGTAAGTTTTTGAAAGATACTGACCGAGTATACCCAAACAGAACATCTGCACTCCAGAAACGAAAAATACTATACATACCAATGATGGATAACCGGCAACTCTGTCGCCCCAAATAATAGTTTTTGCAATTATTACGCCTATCATGATAAAGGATATAATACAAAAAATAAAACCCATCACCGATGCTATAGCCAAAGGCGCGGTTGAAAAGGCTGTAATGCCATCCAAAGAGTAGAGAAATAATCGCCAAAAAGACCATTTCGTTTCACCCGCGGCGCGCTCGGTATTCTCAAATTCGAGCCATTTTGTGTTAAAACCTACCCAGCCGAATATACCTTTTGAAAAGCGATTGTATTCGCCCATTTCAAGAATAGCGTCAACCATCTGACGCGTCATAAGGCGATAATCCCGCGCGCCGTCAACAATATCAGCGTTTGAAATTTTGTTTATTATCCTGTAGAAAAGGCGCGCGAAAAATGAGCGTACACGAGGCTCGCCTTCGCGTGACACGCGTCTTGCCGCTGCGCAGTCATATTGACCGTCCGCAAGGCTTTCGTACATTTCTTCGAGCATTTTCGGTGGGTCTTGCAAATCCGCGTCCATAATTGCGGTATAATCGCCGGACGCGTTGCGAAGTCCGGCATACATTGCCGCTTCCTTGCCGAAGTTGCGTGAAAATGATATATATTTTACGCGCGGATCCTTGTCTGCCAATGCTTTAAGAATGGCGAGAGTATTGTCGCGCGAGCCGTCATTAATGAACAGAAATTCAAATTCGGTATTGAATTTATTGCGCATAATATCAGCCTCGCGCGTTATTTCTTCGTAGAACATCCCGATTACAGGCTCTTCGTTATAGCACGGAACTATAATACTTATCAATTTACTCATTATAAAACTCCATCAGACATTAAATCTAAACAGAACAATGTCTCCGTCTTTCATTACGTATTCCTTACCCTCGGAGCGTACAAGTCCCTTCTCCTTAGCGGCAGTCATAGAACCGCAGGCGATTAAATCGTCGTAATGCACGACCTCGGCGCGGATAAAGCCGCGCTCAAAATCGGTGTGGATTTTACCCGCCGCCTGAGGTGCCTTAGTGCCGTTTGTGATTGTCCATGCGCGTACTTCAGGCTCTCCTGCCGTGAGATAGCTGATAAGACCGAGAAGCGTATAGCTTGCTTTAATAAGTCTGTCAAGACCGGATTCCGACATGTTTAATTCTTCAAGGAACATAGTCTTTTCCTCGCCGTCAAGCTGAGCGATTTCCTCCTCGATTCTCGCGCTCACCGGAATTACCTGAGAAGCTTCTTTTTGTGCAAGCTCCTTAACGCGGTTGACAAACTCGTTGTTTTCGATACCTTTTGCAAAATCGTCCTCGGCGACATTTGCCGCGTAGATTACCGGCTTCATGGAAATAAGCGAGATTTCACGCATAATGATCATTTCATCGTCTGTGTATTCAAGACTTCTCGCAGGAAGTCCGTCTTCAAGAGCTGACTTTACGCGTTCTAAAAGCGCGAGTTCAGCCGCAAGTGACTTGTCACCCTTCATTGCCTTTTTTGTGCGGTCAATGCGTCTTTCAATCATTTCTATATCTGAGAAGATAAGTTCAAGACTTATGGTTTCAATATCGCGTATCGGGTCGATTGAGCCGTCAACATGAGTTATATTAGCGTCCTCAAAGCAGCGGACAACGTGAACAATGGCGTCAACCTCGCGTATATGCGACAGGAACTTGTTTCCAAGACCCTCTCCTTTTGAAGCACCCTTTACAAGTCCCGCTATATCAACAAACTCGATATACGCATGAGTAACCTTTTTCGGGTTGTACATCTCGGCAAGCTTGTCAAGACGTTCATCGGGAACATCAACAATGCCGACATTCGGCTCGATAGTGCAGAACGGATAGTTAGCCGATTCCGCGCCCGCCTGAGTAATAGCGTTGAATAATGTTGATTTACCCACGTTTGGTAATCCTACAATTCCTAATTTCATTATATTTCTCGTCCTTTCGCGTGCTGATAAAGTAAATGTTAGCACAATTTGTAAAATTTCTATGAATTTATTATACAATATTTAAAAGATTTACGCAATACTCTTTATTATTTTTTAAAAATATGTTAGAATACAATTAGTATTATAAGACAGGAGGAAGAGAGATGACAAAAAACAAAGTTTTAATAGTTGATGATGATGAGAATATTGCTAAACTTATAGAGGTCTATTTTGAGAAGGATGGTTTTACAACTGTAACGGCAAACAATGGTAAGGACGCGATTGAATTATTTAAATCCGCCGCGCCGTCCATAGTTATTTTGGACGTTATGATGCCGGAAATGGACGGGTGGCAGGTTTGCCGTGAAATAAGACGTGTGAGCAATATCCCGATTATTATGCTCACAGCAAAGGGCGAGACTTTTGATAAAGTGCTCGGACTGGAATTGGGCGCTGACGATTATATGGTGAAACCGTTTGAACCTAAAGAACTTATCGCAAGAGTAAAGGCGGTTTTGCGCCGAAGTGACACTAAGGAGACTACCGCGGAAAAGGAACTTGTGTTCCCGAATCTGACAATAAATCTTTCAAATTATGAACTTAAAATAAACGGAAATATCATTGAAGTGCCGCCGAAAGAGTTGGAATTATTATATTTCCTTGCGTCAAATCCAAACAGAGTATTCACTCGTGAACAACTTCTTGAAGAAGTATGGGGATTTGATTATTTTGGTGATTCAAGGACTGTTGACGTGCATATAAAACGTTTGAGAGAAAAGCTTGAAGGAGTTGACGCGAACTGGCAGCTGAAGACTGTTTGGGGCGTGGGCTATAAATTTGAGGTAAGATAATGTTTAAAAGTATTTTCAGTCGGCTTTTTTGGACATATGCCGCAATACTTGTTTTGGTATTCACATCTCTTTCCGTTTCTGCCGCTGTATTTGTTGAACGTTTCGCGGTGGATTCTCATACGGATGATGTGATTAAGGTCGCGGATACGATTGAATACTGGACAGGCTCATTACAGATAGAAGATGGAGATTACAGAGCCAAAACAGCGTATAAGCAGATATTAAAATCATGGGCTGAATTTCTGAAATCAGATATAATTATAACAAATACGGAAGGCGAAGTAATCGCAAGCACATGCAAGGTGATGACTGCTCCGGATAATTTCGTTAATTATGTTATGGGCGGCAATGTTCTGAAAAAAAGAAGTGATTTTAACGGTGCGTATAAACAAAAAATGATGGTTGTCGGAGTGCCGATAAAATATCAGGGAGCCATTGTGGGAACTATGTTTTTTAATACCGGTATGGTCAATGTGAAAAAAACAGCTGTCGAGTTGTTTTACATATTCCTTGTTTCCTCGGCATTTTCGATTTTAGTAGCCTTTATAATGGTGTATATGCAGTCAAAGCGTATTTCCAAACCAATAGGAGCGATAAATAAAGTTGCGAGAAATATCGCGTCGGGGAATTTTGACCAGAGAGTAGCGGTTACAAGCAGTGACGAAATAGGTCAGCTTGCATCAAGCTTTAATTTTATGGCGGATTCCATAGAAACGCTGGAGGACACAAGAAGCGAGTTTATAAGCGACGTATCGCACGAACTGAGAACTCCGATGACAAGCATATCAGGTTTCGCGGAGGGAATGATAGACGGAACAATACCTCCCGAAAAGCACAGTGAATATCTGAAAATTGTCTGTGATGAGTCAAAACGTCTTGCAAAAATGGTAAATGACATGCTTGAAATGTCAAAAATGTCATCAAGCGAATATAAACTTGAAATAACAAAATTTGACTTAAACGAACTTGCGAGAGTTTGTATAATAGGTTTAGGTAATAGAATAGACGAAAAGAATCTTGATGTCAACGTGGATTTTGAGAAGGATTTTATGCCTGTTCTCGCGGATAAAGACGCGATAAACAGAGTTATTATAAATCTTTTGGACAATGCCGTAAAATTCAGCTATCCAAACACCACGATAGGCATAAAAACGTGGGTTGAAGGCGGCAAGGCAAGAATGTGCGTCGGAAATTTCGGAGACGGAATAAGCGGAAATGATTTGAGCAATATTTTTAATCGTTTTTATAAAACGGACAAATCGCGCGCGGGTGATAAGAGCGGCGCGGGACTGGGACTTTCATTTGTGAAAAATATAATAACGCTTCATAAACAAAATGTGTGGGTTGAAAGCGTGGACGCAAAGGAAGGCTCAAATGCAAAGTATACAAAATTTACATTTACATTGGAACTTGGATGATTTCAGTATTGACGGAAAAGAAATTTTGTTGTACAATATAATTAAGTATGAAATTTTTAGGAGGAATGGAAAATGGCTGAATTACGTTGGAACCCACTTATAAAGGATTGGGTTATGATTGCTTCTCACCGTCAGAACAGACCGCAGATGCCTAAGGATTGGTGTCCGTTCTGTCCGGGACCTGATAATGATAAAGTACCGAAATCATTCACGGTACATAAGCACGATAATGATTTTCCCGCGCTGTCTCAGAATCCACCTGAGCCGGACGATGTGGAAACAAGAATCTATAAAACAAAGCCGTCGTACGGCAAGTGTGAGGTTATATTGTATTCGCCGGAGCATACTGTGACGCTTCCTGAGCTTCCTGTTGACCACATAAGAGAGCTTGTTGATTTATGGACGGAGCGTTTTGTTGAAATAAGCAAGGACGAGAAGATTAAATACGTATTCATATTTGAAAACAGAGGCGATGTTGTAGGCGTTACAATGCCGCATCCGCACGGACAAATTTATGGTTATTCTGTAGTTCCGAAAAAGCTTGAACTTGAAATGGCTTCGTGCAAAGAGCATTTTGAGGAGACTAATCATTGTCTTATTTGCGATATGCTTGAAGATGAGGTTAATGACGGACGCAGAGTTATTATTGAGAATGAGGACTTTATATCATTCCTTCCCTTCTATAGCGAGTATCCTTACGGCATGTATATAGCCGCTAAACGTCATATTCAGAATCTTACACAGCTTACAGAGAGAGAAAAGACAAATCTTGCTAAGATTTTAAAGGAGACCACGGGCACTCTTGACAGCCTGTTTGATTATGCTTTTCCGTATATGATGTGTATGTATCAGAATCCCGTAAACGGTGAAGACGTGTCTGATTATTATCATTTTCATATCGCATTCTATCCGCCTATGAGAAGCGCGGACAAGGTTAAATTTAACGCTTCGTCGGAAACGGGTGCTTGGGCGCATTGTAATCCGACTGCTCCGGAGGAGAAGGCGGAGGAACTGAGAGCGGCGCATGAGAAATTTCTTAAAAAAATTAACGGTTAAACTTTAACGCAAAGAGGCTTTAAAAAGCCTCTTTGCGTTTTGCTATTGTTTGTGGCGTTACAATGTGATACAATATGATGTAATATGTTTACAAAAATTTGATTGGAGCTGTCAAATGCGAATGTTTAAGAGTAATCTTTCAAAGAATGAATTTCTGAATGGGAACAGCGAATATAATAAGAAATATCTCTCACAGCTAAAGAGTGAATATGAAAAGTTTAAGGAGGAAACATTGCCGAGGCTTACAATTTCAGAACTTAAAATATTCTCACAGACAGGCGAGAGATTGTTGTATGAGAGAAAATATTTTAAAAGACGAGCCATGCTCCGGGATTTTGCCCTTGTGTACTGGCTGTATGGTGATAAAGAGGCGCTTTTGAAATTAGAGAAGACCATGTTTGAAATATGTAGAGAATTGACATGGGTACTTCCGGCTCATTTGGGAGATGACATATATAATGAAACTATTGACCTTTTCGCCTGTGAAACAGCGCAGACATTGGCGGAGATTATTTCGCTTCTTGGCGAGGACTTGAGTGATGAGACCGTTAAAAGATGTAAACACGAGATAGAGAAACGGGTGATCAATCCTTTTTTGAACAGAACAAAGCCGTACAACTGGGAGAATATGAATGGTAACTGGTGCGCCGTGTGCGGCGGCTGTATAGGCATGACGGCATTGTATCTCATAGAAAATGACGCACTTCTAAGTAAGGTGATAAGCGACATAAAATGTGTCATAGACAGATATATAAGTAGCTTTGCTGATGATGGCGCATGCCTTGAAGGTTTGTATTATTGGAATTACGGAATGATGTATTTTACAGCTTTTATAGACTTGTATCAACATCGTATGGGACATGAGTTTTTGACCGATAAAGAAAAAATTCAAAAAATAGCGGGATTTGCAAGCGAATGCTGTATTGGAGACGGGTTTACGGTAAGCTTTTCCGACGGATATGAGAGGGATAAAATATATTTGGGACTGATGTGTAAATTGAATGATTTATTTGGAACTCGAATAGCGGAATATGAATATACGGCAGAGTTTGAAGGCGATGAGTGCGGAAGATGGTGTAAGGCTGTCAGGGACATCGCGTGGACGAAGGATAAGAAGAATCACATCAAACAAACGAATGTGTTTTTCCCTGACGCGCAGTGGGCAATAATACGTAAAAATAATATGAAAGCCGCTGTAAAAGGCGGAACTAACGCGGAACCGCATAATCATAACGATATAGGCAGTATAATTATAATAAAAGACGGAGAAATGGTTTTATGCGACTTAGGCGCGGGAGAGTATACGTCCGATTACTTTTCGGATAACAGATACAGCGTTTTCTGCACACGGTCCGAAGGACACAGTGTGCCGATAATAAACGGCTGTGAGCAGAAGGCGGGTGAAAGCTTTAGATGTAATCAATTTGCCTGTAGTGAAAATAGAGTGTCGGCGGAAATCAGCGGCGCGTATGGAATCAAAGAACTTAAATCGTGTATTAGAACGCTTATATGTGAGGATAATAAAATAGTTATTCATGATGAATTTGCTTTTGAAGGCGGCTTTGAGGTAACTGAACGTTTTATAACAAGGTGCGAGGCTGTAAGATGTGAAAATACCGTTAAAATAATGTCACACGGAGTTTGTAAAGCTGAGATGTCTACAGACAATAATTGCAATATAGAAATCAGTTTTCAGCCACACAGAGAGCATGATGGACGAGAGACGCGTATAACAATTATAGATTTTAAGTGCCAGGCAAAAGACGAGTATAATTTTTTGGTTAAAATATCCTAAATATTCCGGTGAAAATTGTGAAAAAGTGAGAAAATAATCGGATTTAACAACAAAAAACATTGAGTTTGCTCGATTTCATACAAAGTGTTGAAATTTTAAGGGTTGCATTTCTGAGAACATATGGTAAAATGTAGATATAGGAAAAAGAAAAGAGGGAAGAGAGTGTCAAAGACTTTAATTCGCGAGACGGGAAATATAGCGTTAATTTCCGCGATTCTCGGAGTGATTCAGATAATAGTGACGATTCCGATAGGTTATTTCGGCGGCGGCGCGGCGCTGGGAACTCTTTTAGGCTGTGCGGCGGCGGTAATTAATTTTGCGCTTATGGGTATAATTCTTGAAAAGTGCGTGGCGCGTGGAAAAGGCGCTCAGGGACTTATGGGAATGGGATATATTCTCCGTCTTGCGATAATAGCGGCGGTAATTATATGGGCGATAAAAGCGGACTACTTGAATTGGGTATGCGCCGCGATTCCGCTTCTCTTCCCAAGAATTGCAATATATATAATAAATTTTATCAGAAGAAAAGAAAGGACGGCCGAAAAAGATGAACGGACCGAAGGTAATATTTGAAATACCGCTTTTCGGAGGGATAAAGGTAACTGAAAGTATAGTAAATATGTGGATTATTATGGCAGTGCTGGTGTTGGTTTCGATATGGCTGACCAAAGGACTGAAAGTCAGAAATCCATCGAGGAAACAGCTTGTTGTCGAAAAGATTGTAACAATGCTTAATAATCTTGTAAAAGATAATATGGGAAACGGATATTTATCCTTTGCTCCGTATATAGGAACACTGTTTGCGCTCTCGATATTCGGAAGTTTGTCTTCTTTAATGACAATGCGTCCGTATACGGCGGATCTGAGCGTTATACTTTCATGGACTATCGTGACCTTCCTAATGATTCAGGCAAACAATATAAAGCATAATGGTGTGGGCGGGTGGCTCAAATCGTTTACTCAGCCTGTCGCGTTTATAACGCCGCTTAATATAATAAGCGAAATAGCCAATCCGATTTCTATGACGTTTCGTCATTTCGGAAATATTGCCGCCGGACTTGTAATAACGTCTTTGGTGTACGGCGGACTGGCAAGCTTGAGCGCGGCGGTGCTCGCGTGGGTGCCTGATAGCTTTTTGGCGGCGATTCCTATATTCCAGGTGGGAATCCCGGCGGTGCTGTCAATATATTTTGACTTGTTCACAAGCTTTTTGCAGGCATATATTATATGTATGCTGACGATGGTATTTGTTCAGAGCAGTGGAAAATAAAACCGCTACAACGGTTTTTAAATAAGATAATAAAAAACAAAGGAGATAATAATTATGGAAAAAGCAATAGTATTAGCGGCTTCAGCAATCGGAGCCGGACTTGCGATGATTGCGGGTGTAGGACCGGGTATCGGTCAGGGTTTTGCAGCAGGTAAAGCGGCAGAGGCGGTTGGCAGACAGCCTGAGGCAAAGGGTGATATAACTTCGACAATGCTGTTTGGCTGCGCGGTGGCGGAATCAACAGGTATTTACGGACTTGTTGTGGCGCTTATACTGCTGTTTGCAAATCCGCTTATCGGAATGCTTTAATATGTTTTTATAGAAAGGACATACGGAAGTGGGAGAATATTTACAATTTGTAACCATAGATGTGTGGACCATGATTTTTACATGGGCAAATCTTATTATTTTGTTCCTTCTGCTTAAAAAATTTCTGTTTAAGCCTGTGAACAAAGTGCTTGACGCCCGCGCCGAGGAAATAGAAAATACTTATAAAATGGCGGCGGAAACGAAGTCTGAGGCGGAAAGTATGAAGGGCGAGTATGAGCAGAAAATGCTGTATGCGAAAAGCGAGGCGGATGTAATCATAAAATCCGCTGTTGAAGCTGCAAACAGACGTTCTGATTCTATAGTAAGCGATGCTAATACGCAGGCGAGACACATCATGGAAAAGTCGCAAAAACAAATAGAACAGGAAAAGAAGAACGCAATAGATGAGGCTAAAGAGGACATCGCATCAATGGCGGTGGACGTTGCCGAAAAACTAATCGGTAAGAAATTTGACGAGAGTGACGACGAGAAATTAATTTCAGATATTATTGATAGGATTTAGGTGATTTAAATGTCAGTACCAAAAACTTACGGCGAATCTCTTCATTCTCTTGCAAGAGAAGAAGGCAAAGCAAAGGAAATTTTGGCTGAGCTCAAATATATTTCCGAACTTTTTAAGGAACATCCTGATTATGTAAAAATACTTGATTCCCCTCAGATTGACAGAGATGAACTCATGGAAATCTTAAATCAGGATTTCTTTGGCAAGGTAAATAAGTACACTCTTAATTTTATGAAAATTCTGTGCGAAAAACGCATGGTGCATCATATAGACGAATGTTTAAGAGAATATGAGCGGCTGTATAATGAGAATAACAATATTAAGGTTGTAAATATAACAACAGCCAAACCTGTCAGTTCGTCGATATTGGAAAAGCTTATTTTTAAGCTTGAGGAAAAGACCGGCGGAAGTATTGTTTTAAAGAAACGCGTGGATGAAAGCTGTATCGGAGGTATAATTATCGAAATGGACGGCAAAAGAATAGATTCCAGCGTGAAGTCAGAATTGTCAAATTTGAAGAAGTCGTTGATTAATAATTGACATAGGAGTTAGAAATGCAGGATTTAAGCAAGATTATAAAAGACCGTATAAAGAATTACGAAAGCGTTATAAACGAAACAGAGACAGGTTATATCATTGAAGTTGGTGACGGAATCGCGCGTATACACGGTCTTGCAAATTGTATGGCGGGAGAACTTATAGAGCTTGAAGGCTCTGTCATGGCAATGGCTATGAACCTTGAGGAGGATAACGTCAGCGTTGTAATCCTCGGAGATGATTCCGACATAAAAGAAGGCGGAATAGCAAAACGCACAGGACGCGTTGTAAGCGTGCCTGTGGGTGAAAGTATGCTCGGACGAGTTGTGGACGCGCTCGGAAATCCTATTGACGGAAAGGGCGCGGTTCAATCCGATGAATACAGAAATGTCGAGGCGATAGCGTCGGGAATTATTGAACGCAAATCAGTAAGCGTTCCTTTACAGACAGGTATAAAGGCTATCGACTCTATGATACCGATAGGACGCGGACAGCGTGAACTTATTATAGGTGACCGACAGACCGGTAAGACGGCAATAGCGATAGATACCATAATAAATCAGAAAAATACAGGAGTTAAATGTATTTATGTGGCAATCGGACAAAAACGCTCGACTGTCGCTTCAATAGTTGACACTCTTGAAAAAGCGGGAGCGATGGATTATACAATAGTGGTGTCTGCTACGGCTTCTGAAATGCCGGCTCTTCAATATATTGCGCCTTATGCCGGCTGCGCTATGGGCGAGTATTTTATGTACAAGGGTCAGGACGCGCTGATTATATATGATGACTTGTCGAAGCATGCTGTAGCTTACAGAGCGCTTTCACTGCTTTTAAGACGTTCTCCGGGACGTGAAGCGTATCCGGGCGATGTGTTTTATCTGCATTCAAGGCTGCTTGAAAGAGCGGCAAGACTTTCAGATGAAGCCGGAGGCGGCTCGCTCACGGCTCTGCCTATAATAGAAACACAGGCAGGAGACGTGTCGGCATATATCCCGACTAATGTAATTTCCATTACAGACGGACAGATATTCCTTGAAACGGAGTTGTTTCACTCAGGTATAATGCCGGCGGTAAATCCGGGTATAAGCGTGTCGCGTGTTGGCGGAAACGCTCAGATTAAAGCGATGAAAAAAGTTTCGGGAAGCTTAAAGCTTGCTTACTCGCAGTATCGCGAACTTCAGGCATTTGCACAGTTTGGCTCGGACCTCGATAAGGATACGAAAACTCGTCTTGCGAAGGGTGAGAGAATTGTGGAGGTTTTAAAGCAAGGCAGAAACGCGCCGGTAAAAGTAGAGTTGCAGGTGGCGATAATATACGCTGTAATCAACGATATGCTTGAGGATATACCGGTAGACCGTATACAGGAATATGAGGAAACACTGTTTGATTATATTGAAAATAAAGCGCATGACATAATGGACGATATAAATAAAACGGGAACCTTGAGCGAGGAAACGGAACAAAGACTGAGACGCGCGATTGAGGAATGTAAGATAGGATTCAAGGAGTAAAATAATGTCTGCTTCATCAATGAAAACAATTAAAAACAGAATAAAAAGTATAAAGGGCACAATGCAGATAACAAAGGCAATGGAACTTGTAGCAACATCTAAAATGCGTAAGGCGACAGAGAGAATTGCCAGCTCCAAGCCATATTTTAAGATACTTAATGAGACGCTTGAGGATATAGCGAAGGATAATAAGGATTTTTCATCTGTGTTCACACGCAAAAGAGAGGGAAAGACATGCCATATTATAATTGCCGGAGACAGGGGACTGGCAGGCGGTTATAATCATAACTTGTTCAAATCTCTCCGTATAGAGGAAGACGATATAATTTTGCCTATAGGCAGAAAAGTTGTTGAGTATTTTGACGGGGCTAATATATATACTGATGATTACGCAAAAGCGGGAGATATAAAAATTTCCGATTGCCATGCAATGGGAAATCTGCTTGCGAAGGCTTATGAAAAAGGTGAATTCACTCGCCTTACTATTTCATACACTAGCTTTGTAAACGTGCTTGTTCAGGAGCCTAAGACTGAGGAAATGCTGCCGATTCGGGTTGAGCATACAGAAGAGGGAATGCGAAATATGAATTATAGCCTTATAATTTATGAGCCGACTGCCGAAAGCGCATTTGGCGAAATTGTGCCGTATTATCTTTCAGGTATGATATACGGAGCGGTTTCGGAATCAGTTGCGTCAGAACTTTCAGCAAGAAGGAACGCTATGGAATCAGCCACTGATAACGCGTCTGAAATGATTGATAAGCTAAGTCTTGAATATAACAGAGCAAGACAGGCTTCAATTACGCAGGAGCTTACAGAGATAATCGCGGGAGCGGAGAATTTGTGATAAAGGATTTGAGTTTATGAGTAATGTAGGAAAAATAGTTCAGATTATAGGACCTGTTCTTGATATAAAATTTGAGGAGGATTGTCTGCCGAAACTGTTGAACGCTATTGAAATCAATCATAACGGCAAAAAACTTGTCGCGGAGGTTGCTCAGCATGTGGGAGATAATATTGTAAGATGTATTTCAATGGGTTCCACAGACGGACTTGTCAGAGGAATAGAAGCCGTTGACACAGGCGAGGGAATAACAGTTCCTGTCGGAGAGGAGACTTTGGGCAGGATTTTTAATGTGCTTGGCGACGCTGTGGATAATATGCCAAATCCCGAAACTAAGGAAAAATGGTGTATACACCGTGAGGCTCCATCTTACAGTGATCAGGATACGACTACTGAGATTTTGGAGACGGGCATAAAAGTTGTAGACCTTATAGCGCCATATGCCAAAGGTGGAAAAATCGGCTTGTTCGGCGGCGCCGGTGTCGGAAAGACTGTTCTGATAATGGAACTTATTAATAATATCGCAAAAGAACATGGCGGTATAAGCGTTTTTTCGGGTGTCGGAGAAAGAACGAGAGAGGGAAACGACCTGTATAATGAGATGAAGGAATCAGGCGTTTTGAGTAAGACGGCGCTTGTGTACGGTCAGATGAATGAACCGCCGGGAGCAAGAATGAGAGTCGCGCTTACCGGTCTTACAATGGCGGAGTATTTCAGAGATAAACAGCATCAGGATGTGCTTTTATTTATTGATAATATATTCCGATTCACGCAAGCCGGTTCAGAGGTGTCAGCGCTGATTGGACGTATTCCGTCCGCTGTGGGATACCAACCGACTTTGTCAACGGAAATGGGAGCGCTTCAGGAAAGAATTACATCGACTAAAAACGGTTCGATTACGTCTATTCAGGCGGTCTATGTACCGGCGGATGACCTTACAGACCCGGCTCCGGCGACAACGTTCGCCCATCTTGACGCAACTACGGTTTTGTCGCGTCAGATTGCGTCGTTGGGAATATATCCGGCGGTTGACCCACTGGAATCGACATCGAGGATACTTACTCCGGATATTGTCGGAAGAGAGCATTATGAAACCGCGAGAGATGTGCAAAAGATAATTCAGCGTTATACGGAATTGCAGGACATAATTGCGATTATGGGTATGGACGAACTGAGCGAGGAAGATAAAAACACAGTAAACCGCGCAAGAAAAGTGCAGAGATTTTTGTCGCAGCCATTCTCGGTTGCCGAGCAGTTTACGGGTATGCAGGGCAAGTATGTGCCGATAAAGGAAACAATACGCGGATTCAGAGAAATCATAGATGGTAAATGTGACGATATTCCGGAGTCGTGTTTCCTGTTCACGGGAACTATTGACGAGGTGCGTGAAAAAGCGAAGCAGATGAAAGACTAATATCCCGAGTTTAAGAAAGGGTATAAAAGCTATGGCAAATACATTTCATTTACAGATAGTAACACCTGACGGACTTCTTTTTGACGGAAACGCGCAAAGAATACTCGTCAGAACAACTGAGGGAGACGTTGGGATTCTGAGCGGTCATTCTGACTATGTGAGTCCTGTCGCCACGGGTATGACGAGAGTGACGATGGATGACGGTGAAGTAAAAACCGCCGCCTGCTCAGGGGGCTTTATAAGCGTAAAAAAAGGTATAACCCGACTCGTTGCGAATACTTTTGAATGGGCGGAGGATATAGATGTGGAACGCGCTAAAAGGGCGCAGACACGCGCGGAGGAAAAATTGAAAGAAGCCTCTGATTACGCTGAAAGAGCAGCGGAAATAAAACTTAAGAGAGCCATCACGCGTATACGCGTGGGCGAGGGAACAAAGTAATAGTAAGAAGTTCCGCCGTGATTAAAATGCGGCGGAACTTCTTTTATATTCACTATTTTAATAATAAAAATATAGTTTTATTTTAACTTGATATATAAATCTTTGTTTCTGTCGCAGACAAGCATGCCGTTTTTGATTTCAAGTTCGGCGGCTTGGATAGAAGTGCGTCGTTCTGCGGCGATTGTGTCGTCAAGCATATTTCCTTTTCTTTCGGGATGTGTAAAATAAAATATGTATGCCTTGTCACCGCATACCGCAACATCCGCGTGGTTAGCGATGACACCGTCATCTTTTCGGGTTCCGCCTTCTTCAAGTATGCGTTTATTCTGCTTTGTCCAATGCGATAAATCATCAGAAAAGTATACGTCAAGACCGCTCCAGCAGTCTGTTATCATCCAGTATTTTCCTCCAAATTCGAACACATTAACACCCTCGTGAGCCACATCGTCAATAACGCAGCTGTTTACGGTCCAGTTGTATAAATCCGCACTGTCGGCGCAGTAAGTATGCGAGTCGTGCGCCTCGTCTTTATACCACATTCTGAAGATTCCGTTCTTCATACGGAATACGCAAGCGTCAATAATTTTTTCTGAGGAAAGGTTAAGCTTGCTTTCAAAGTTCCAGTTTATCAGGTCTTTTGAAGTGTAATGGAGAATATAGCGCGGGTGTTGCCAGTCTGCCGGTATTCCGGGCACATAGCTTACGTACATATGATACAAATCTCCATATCGTATAACCTCCGGCGCCCAGTATGTGTTTCTGCCGCTCTCATATTCAAGTCCTTTGCATATTCCGACATATTGCCATGAGTTACCGTTATCTAAGCTTTCGGCAATTCCTATATCACTGCCGTGAACCCACATGACGCCTTCCTCTTCAACGTCCGCGCGCCGCGCGGTATACAGCATAAAATGAGTGCCTTTTTCTTCATTGTATATTACAACGGGGTCAGAGGCTCCGTTATGAATAGGGTCTTGGAATAATGGCGCGTTTGCTTTCTGCATAAAAATATTTCCTTTCAATAATTTAGTGGATAATTTTATAATATATTATAAAGATGGCGGTGTCAATAAAATATATAAAATAATTTGAAAAATATCTTTTAAATGTTTTGTTTTTCTGTTATAATAAATAACGAGGTGTAAAAAATGGAATTTCATACAATAGAGCCTGTATTTGACGAAAACTCAAAAATACTGATACTTGGCAGTTTCCCTTCGGTTAAGTCCCGTGAAACGAATTTCTTCTACGGACACCCTCAGAACAGATTTTGGAAGGTTATTTCCGCTGTTATGGGAGATGAGTGCCCGATTACAGTTGAGGAAAAGAGAGCGTTTTTATTGAAAAATAATATAGCCGTGTGGGACGTTATTCAAAGCTGTGATATAGAAGGCTCGTCTGATAGTTCCATTAAAAATGTTACACCTAATGATTTGAAGAATATACTGGAACAGTCTGACATAAAACGGATTTTCACAAATGGAAATACCGCACATAAGTTGTTTTTAAAATACAACAGCGGTATGGACGCGATAAAGCTTCCGTCTACAAGTCCCGCAAATGCGGCATTTGGACTGGAAAGACTTATTGAAAGTTGGAAAGCTTTGAAAAATTTTACATAAATTTAAGATAAGCTTGAATACAATTTTACATTGATTTTATATAATCATTATTAATAAATATTAAAAAATAAAAATTTGTATACAAATGAGGTGCGGTTATGAACATTTTTAAGCTGTTCAGTATGTGCGGCGGACTGGCAATGTTCCTTTACGGAATGAATGTAATGGGCGATGGTCTGAAAAAACTCGGCGGCGGCAAGCTTGAGGCAATACTCGAAAAGCTTACTTCAAACCCGATTATGGGCGTTTTGCTCGGCGCGGTTGTGACGGCTGTCATACAGTCTTCTTCCGCTACAACTGTTATGGTGGTCGGATTTGTAAATTCAGGAATAATGAAGCTGACTCAGTCTATAGGTGTAATGATGGGAGCCAATATTGGTACGACCATGACAGCTTGGATTCTGAGTTTGTCGGGTGTTCAGGGTGACAGCCTGTTGGCTAATATCGTAAAACCGGAAAATTTCACTCCGGTGCTTGCCCTTATAGGTATAATATTGCTTATGGCAGCCAAGAGCGACAAGAAGAAAAGTATAGGTAATATACTGATAGGATTCGCGGTTTTGATGTTTGGTATGGATGCTATGTCTGATGCCGTTTCGGGACTTAAAGATTCGCCCGCGTTTTCAAATATGCTTGTAATGTTCTCCAACCCTGTGCTGGGTCTTATTGTAGGCGCTGTGCTTACGGCGATTATTCAGTCATCCTCAGCGTCTGTCGGTATTTTACAGGCATTGAGCGCCACCGGACAGATAACTTTTGCGACGGCTATTCCGATTCTTATGGGTCAGAATATCGGTACATGTATAACCGCGATGATTTCATGTATCGGCACAAGTAAAAACGCTAAACGCGCGGCTATAGCTAATTTATACATAAAAATTATAAGCGCGGTATTATTCATGGGTGTATTTTACGCGTCGCACGCAGTGCTGAATTTTGCGTTTATGTATTCTTCTATAGACGCGTTCCATATTGCTATTATCCATACGGCATTTAACGTTGCGTCTACAATAGTATTGCTTCCATGCAGCAAGATTATTGAAAAGATTGTGCGCCTTACAATTAAAGAGGGTGCGGAAAGAAGTACATTTGCTGTGTTGGACGATAGATTTTTGCAGACACCGTCATTTGCCGTGGAGCAGTGTATGATGCTTGCGACAAATATGGCATATATGGTTAAGGACAGCTTTACTTTAGCGCAGGAGTGCGTGGCAAAATATTCAGAGAAAAACGATAAGGAAATTATTGAAACAGAACACGAGGCTGATGAATACGAGGATGCTCTCGGAGTTTACCTTGTGCGCCTTTCCGAGCAGAATCTTATTGCTGCCGACGCGCAGAAGGTGTCCATTCTTCTTCATGCAATATCAGATTTTGAAAAAATGACGGATTATACTGCCGATCTTGTGTTTACAGCGAGAGAAAAACGAGATAAAGACGTGCATTTTTCTGAAAAGGCGCGTCAGGAAATAACGATAATGGTTAATGCCGTAGGGGAAATAATTGATCTTACGATAAGCGCGTTTTCAAATAACGATGTTAAACTTGCAAATCAGGTTGAGCCTTTGGAGGATGTTATAGACAGATTGAGAAACGACCTCAAAAACCGCCATATAAAGCGTATGCAGGAGGGACGGTGCAGCGTGGATCAGGGATTCGTATTTACGGATTATATAACCGCACTTGAAAAAATATCAGATCACTGCGCGAATGTCGCGGCGGCTATTATTGAACTGAATGATGAGAATTATGAAATACACAACGTTATGAGCCACAGAAAGAATCGTGATGAGTACAAGGAAATGTGTGTTTCTTTCAGCAAGAAATACGCTCTTCCGTTTTCAGCGTCCGCTGAAACGGAATAACGAGAGCAGCGGGGTGTTAGAATGAGCAAGATATATTGCGTTGAGGACGATGAAGGAATCAGAGAACTTATAATTTACGCTGTGAAGTCCGCAGGGTTTGAAGCCGAGGGTTTTGAAACGGCGCTTGGCTTTGAGAACGCGCTTAAAGTGTCTGTGCCGTCAATGGTTCTTCTTGATATAATGCTCCCCGATAAAGATGGAATTGAACTTTTGCGTGACATAAGAAATAATGAAAGAACAAAATATTTGCCTGTAATAATGATAACGGCAAAGAGCACGGAAGGGGATAAAGTCAGAGGCTTTGATGCCGGAGCCGATGATTATATAACAAAGCCGTTTGGAGTTATGGAGATGATTTCCAGAATTAAGGCGGTGTTAAGGCGAAGCGGCGCGGCGGAGAAGGATATTATTGAGTATAAGGGAATCGCTATGGATATACAAAGCCGCAGCGTAAAAGTAAACGGGAAGAGTGTGAACGTTACTTTTAAGGAATTTGAACTTCTTAAATATCTTTTGACAAACAAAGGCACTGTCGTGCCGAGAGAAGTGCTGCTTGACAGGATTTGGGGTTACCATTTCGAGGGAGAGAGCAGAACGTTGGATGTGCATATAGGAAGTCTGAGACATAAGCTCGGAGAAAAAGGAAAATGTATTGAGACCATAAGGAATGTGGGATATAAAATATGAGAAAAGTTATAAATAATACGCTGCGGATATTTGTTATATCCGCAGTTCTTATAAGCGCGGCTCTGATGTTTATAGTGTATTACATACTGTTTCATCATTACGGAGCCAATATTTTTACCGGCTCTGCGTATGAAATCACAAAATCCACCGGTATTATAACGGGAGTCGGTGTGATTATTGTTCCGATAGCCATAATACTGATAGCGGTAATAGGTGTGGCTATTCCCGTGTCAAAAAGATTAACAAAACATATACTTGAACCGATAAATAATATTGACATAGACAATATAAAAGAGGCAGAGATTTATGATGAACTTAAACCTTTTTTTGCGCGAATAAAAAACAGAGACGAGGAAAAGGCGGAGGCGGAAAAAATACGTCGCGAGTTCACCGCGAATGTCTCTCATGAACTTAAAACACCGCTTACCACTATATCGGGATATGCACAGATGATAAATAACGGAATGGCTAAGGAAGAGGATATATCGCAGTTTTCAAAAAAAATAGAGAAGGAGTCAATGAGACTTCTCACGTTGATTGATGATATAATAAACCTCACAAATTTGGACGATAGAGAAGGGATAGATAATCCGGAGGATGTGGATTTATCTCTTATAACGGAAGAAGCGATATGTGTGTTGGAAAAGGCGGCGAAAGAACGGGGTATACAGATATTTTACAGTAAAGTTCCGACTGTAATAAAGGGAAACGCGACTCTCATAGGCGAACTTGTATATAATCTTATAGATAATGCTATAAAGTATAATAAGGATAACGGGAAAATCATCGTGTTTGTAGGCGAGAATGTAGACGGAGCGGAACTTTCCGTTAAAGATACGGGTATTGGAATACCAAAGGAAGATACCGAAAGAATTTTTGAGCGTTTTTACAGAGTTGATAAAAGTCACTCAAAAAAGGTTGGAGGAACGGGTTTGGGATTATCAATAGTTAAACATGTCTGCGCGTGTCATGACGCAAAAATAAGAGTTAAAAGCACAGTGGGTAAAGGCACGACAATGTATGTTACATTTCCGTATAACATGAAAATTTAATGAACAAAATGTAAACAGTTTTGATGATTTATTGACTTTCAAAAAAAATAGATATATAATAAGAAAATACATATATACAAAAATTAGGCCGGAGGTCTAATTTTTTTGCACATTAAATCTATTTCAAAGGAGGAATTTTATGATTAAACAACTAATAAAAAGTGTGCGGGAATATAAGCGTGATTCTTTTCTTGCGCCGATTTTCGTTACTTTGGAAGTAATTATAGAGGTAATCATTCCATATCTTATGGCGGAACTTATTGATAAAGGAATTGATTCCGGCAATATGAGTTTCATTCTTAAAATGGGTATAGCGCTGGTGATTTCCTGTGTAATATCGCTTTCTTTCGGAGCGCTTTCAGGAAAATATGCCGCGAATGCCTCGGCTGGATTCGCAAAGAATCTGAGAAAAGACATGTTCTATAACGTGCAGAAGTTTTCATTTGCTAATATCGACAAATTTTCAACGTCCAGTATTGTTACGAGATTGACGACTGATATTACAAATGTTCAGAACGCATATCAGATGATAATCCGAATTGCGGTAAGATCGCCGCTTATGCTTCTGTTTTCTCTGATTATGGCATTTGGCATTAACCATAAGCTTTCTATTATATTCCTTGTGGCAATACCCGTGCTTGGAGTGGGTCTGTATATTATTATGAGCCACGCTCATCCGATATTTGAGAGGGTTTTTAAAATCTATGATAAGCTTAATAATGTTGTTCAGGAAAATCTAAGAGGAATCCGCGTTGTCAAATCTTTTGTGAGAGAGGATTATGAAGAGAAGAAGTTTAAAAATGTATCGGGAGACATTTACAATGATTTTGTAAAGGCGGAAAAACTGCTTTCTTTTAACGCTCCGCTTATGCAGTTCTCAGCATACGGATGTATACTGCTTATATCATGGTTTGGCGCGAATCTTATAGTAGGAAAATCAATGACAACAGGCGAACTTACAAGTCTTATAGCGTACGCTATGCAGATATTGATGAGTCTTATGATGCTTTCTATGGTATTCGTTATGATTATAATGGCAAGAGCGTCAGCGGAGAGAATATCAGAGATTCTTTCGGAGGAGAGCGATCTTAATAATCCCGAAAATCCCGTTACGGAAATAAAGAATGGCGATATTTCTTTTAAGAATGTTAATTTTGGATATTCCAAAAAGAGAAAAAAGCTGTGCCTTAAAAATATTAATCTTGAAATCAAATCCGGAGAGACTGTTGGTATAATAGGAGGAACAGGAAGTTCAAAATCAAGCCTTGTTCAGCTGATTCCGAGGCTTTATGACACAATAGACGGAGATGTGCTTGTAGGGGGAAGAAACGTTAAGGAATACGATATAGAAGCGCTTCGCGGTGAAGTCGCAATGGTTTTACAGAAAAATGTATTGTTCTCCGGCACTATTAAGGAAAATCTTCGTTGGGGTGACGAAAATGCCTCGGACGAGGATATTGAAAGAGTATGCCGTCTCGCACAGGCTGATGAATTTATACAGACCTTCCCCCAAAAGTATAATACATATATAGAACAAGGCGGCAGTAATGTTTCAGGAGGACAGAAGCAAAGACTTTGCATTGCCCGCGCGCTGCTGAAAAAGCCTAAGATACTTATTCTTGACGACAGTACAAGCGCTGTTGACACAAAGACTGATTCAAGCATACGGCGCGCGTTTAAGGAAGAAATTCCAAATACCACAAAGATTATTATCGCTCAGCGTATTTCATCGGTTGAGGACGCGGATAAGATAATAGTCATGGAAAACGGCGAAATCAATGGAATAGGTACTCATGATGAACTTTTGAAAAACAATGCTATTTATCAGGAGGTATATAATTCACAGGTGAAGGGAGGCGGCAGCGATGAATAAAAAACGCGGAGCGCAAAACGCGGGAAAAACAATAAAACGTCTGCTTTCTTATATAAAAGAATATAAGTTTAGATTTATTCTTGTGCTTTTATTTATCATAATGAGCGCTGTGGCAAATGTCGCGGGTTCTATGTTTATAAGAGTTGTAATAGATGACTATATCACGCCAATGCTTTCTGAGGCGAATCCTGTGTTTACGGGACTGCTTGAGGCGATAATGATTATGGGTCTTGTATATATTGTCGGAATACTCTCAACGCTGTTCTATAACAGAATCATGGTGTCTGTTTCCCAGGGAATACTTAAAAAAATACGTGATGATATGTTTACGCATATGCAAAAGCTTCCCATTAAGTATTTTGACACGCATACTCACGGTGATATAATGAGTTATTATACAAACGATACCGATACATTGCGTCAAATGTTGTCTCAGAGTATTCCGCAGATGTTTTCATCGGCAATCACGATAATATCCGTGCTGTGTGCCATGTTTGCTTCAAGCGTTTATTTGACGATATTTATACTTGTTTTTGTATTCTGCATAATGCAGGTGACGAGAAAAATAGCAGGAAACAGCGGAAAATATTTTGTAAAGCAGCAGCGTTCTATAGGAGAAGTAAACGGATATATAGAAGAAATGATTAATGGTCAGAAGGTTATTAAGGTATTCTGCCATGAGGAGCATACAAAAGCAGATTTTGATAAGCTTAATGAGGAACTTTGTGATAATGCTATTCAGGCGAATACATTTGCCAATATCCTTATGCCGATAATGGCGAATCTCGGAAACCTTCAATATGTTCTTATTGCCGTGATAGGCGGAGCGCTTGCAATAGGCGGGGTTGGAGGACTTACGCTCGGTATTATAGCGTCATTCCTGCAACTTTCAAAATCGTTCACAATGCCGATAAATCAGATTTCTCAGCAGCTTAATTCAATCGTAATGGCTTTGGCGGGCGCTGAGCGTATCTTCAATCTTATGGATGAGGAATCGGAGAAGGACAGCGGAAATGTAACTCTTGTGAATGTTAAATATGACAGAAACGACAATCTCGTTGAAACTGAAGAAAAAACATACATGTGGGCATGGAAGAAGCCAAATGATGACGGAACAGTCTCTTATACGCGTCTTACAGGCGAAGTGAAATTCTTTGATGTTGATTTTGGTTATAATCCGGACAAAATTGTGCTGCATGATATAACTCTTTCAGCCGACCGCGGTGAAAAAGTCGCGTTTGTTGGATCGACAGGAGCGGGTAAGACGACTATAACTAATCTTATTAACAGATTCTACGATATAGCCGATGGAAAGATAACTTATGACGGAATTGATATAAGCGATATACATAAGAGTGATTTAAGACGTTCGCTTGGTATAGTGCTTCAGGACACGAATTTGTTTACGGGAACAATACGCGAGAATATCCGTTACGGAAATCTTGAAGCGGATGACGAGGAGGTTTATGCCGCTGCAAGATTGGCAAATGCCGATGAGTTTATCAAAATGCTGCCTGACGGATATGACACAGTTATTTCGGGCGACGGCGGAAGCCTTTCACAGGGACAGCGTCAGCTCCTTTCAATAGCGAGAGCGGCGGTTGCTGATCCGCCTGTAATGATACTTGACGAGGCTACGTCCAGTATTGATACTCGAACCGAAGCTATTGTGCAGCGAGGTATGGACGCGCTCATGACCGGCAGAACCGTGTTTGTTATAGCGCACAGGCTGTCAACTGTTCAAAATTCCGACGTTATTATGGTACTGGAATTAGGTAGAATTATAGAACGAGGAACACACGAACAGCTGATAGAGCAAAAAGGAAAATATTATCAGCTTTATACGGGAGCTTTTGAACTTGAATAATTTTTTGAAACAGCCGCTATTTATGCGGCTGTTTTGTATTGCAGCAAGAATTTGCGCCAGTACTTGAAATTTTTTGATTAAGGTGGTAAAATGAGTATATTGTTATGAATAAAACGGTGGAGGGTATAAAAATATATGAGTGACAAGAAATTAAAGTGGCTGCTGAGAATCGCCGCTACATTTTTGGTAGCTTCAGTGGTGTTTTGCGTGTTTGCGATGTGCAGCGCCGATAAGCAAAAAAAGGAACTGGAACAAAAAAGACTTGACAATGAAACGGAAATTGCTATGATGCAAATGCCGACGTTCAAGCCTTCGCAAGACGCGGAAGACGATAATCAGACGGCGGAGGCGAACGCTCCTATAAGCGGCGAAGAGGATATTGAATCAGAACCGCAAACGGAGAAAAAAGTTATAGTGCTTGACGCGGGTCATGGAAAATTATCATCAGAAATGACATCTGAGGAAAAGACGGCGGAGGGTTATGAGTATAATGAGTCACGCGGGTCGTGGGGAGAGTGGCGTCATTATAAAAACGGAACATTTGGCGAGGATTGCTATGGAACAGGCTGTACTGAACTTTGTCCGCCAAACGCGTCCTGTTGGTATCCGATGAGCGCAGCTGACAGAACCAAAGAACCGGAAATTAATCTGAATAACGCTCTTGCCGCTCAAACTTACCTTGAGGAAATGGGTTATGAAGTTCGTATGACAAGAACTACAAATGAGCAAAATCCGTCAATGAATAAGAGAGTTTCTTATTGTTTCCCCGGAAATGATACGTCTTCTGAGCCGGACGCTGCGGCATACGTATGTATACATTCAAACGCAGGCGGAAGCAGAGGCACTTCATATATAAGCCTTGAAGGACAGTACAGACAAAGCTATATAAGTGAAGATTACATATCTGATTCAAATAATATGGGCAAGATTATTAATGACAAAGTCGCAGAAAAATCGGGTCTTAGACATAACGGACCTATATATTCTCCGTATCTTATTTTGTTCAACAAATGTCCCGTTCCTATCGCATATATGGAAATAGGTTTCTTTGATGACAGCAGCGATTTGGCTGTTCTCCGCTCGTCAAGTGATGAAATAGGCAAGGCTATTGCTGAGGGAGTAGATGAATATATTCGAAATAATTAGTAACAAAAAGCACTGTTTTTTTATAAATGGTGCTTTTGTTATTTTATAAAATAGCAATATTTGATGATTATTTTTAAATTATCACAATATTTATATTGTTTGAAATTGTAAAGAGTGGTATAATATGCTTAAATTAAATGTATGGAGGGACTGTGAATGAAATACACAGGTAAAAAAGCGGAAGACATAAAAATTGCGTATATAGGCGGCGGCTCGCGCGGATGGGCGTGGGGATTTATGAGTGATCTTGCCGTGACGGAGGATATGTGCGGAAGCGTATATCTGTACGACATTGATTTTGACGCGGCGAAGAAAAATGAAAAAATAGGCAACAAAGCAAGAGATATTGAGGGCGCAAAATCACCATGGGAATATAAGGCTGTAAACTCTATAAAAGAAGTGCTATCAGGGGCGGATTTTGTTGTCATATCAATTTTGCCGGGAACATTTGATGAGATGGAAAGCGATGTGCATCTTCCTGAAAAATACGGCATTTACCAGTCAGTGGGAGATACATCGGGAGCGGGAGGAATCATAAGAGCTTTACGCACGATTCCGATGTTTGAGGAAATAGCGGAAAACATAAAAAAGTATTGTCCGAAAGCGTGGGTAATAAATTACACAAACCCTATGACAATGTGTGTAAAGACGCTTTATAGAGTATTTCCGGAAATAAAAGCATTTGGATGCTGTCATGAAGTGTTTGGCACGCAGAAGGTACTTGTATCCGCACTTGAAGAATTTCGGGGGTTAAGCGGAATAAAGCGCGAGGATGTCAAAGTAAATGTAGTGGGTGTAAATCACTTTACATGGATTACAAAAGCGCAGTACCGTGATATTGACGTTTTCCCTGTATACCGTGAATTTGCGGAAAAATACAAGGATTCGGGTTATATCCGGGATGTGGATGAAAATTGGATGAATAAGTTCTTCAAATGCAGTGAAAAGGTAAAAATAGATTTGTTCTTGCGTTATGGAATTATTGCCGCGGCGGGAGACAGACATCTTGCGGAGTTCTGTCCGGGTGATTGGTATTTAAAAGATAAAGAAACCGTTGAAAAGTGGGGTTTTGCGCTTACTCCTGTATCATGGAGAAAAGAGGATTTAAAGAGACGATTGGAGAAAAGCGAACGTCTTTACGGCGGTGAGGAACAGTTTGAGTTAAAGGAAACAGGCGAGGAGGGTGTGCAGCAAATACGCGCGCTTTTGGGACTTGGCGATCTTGTGACTAATGTAAATATTCCCAACTACGGACAGATACCGAATCTACCCATAGGAGCGGTTGTGGAAACAAATGCTTGTTTTAGGGCAAATTCAGTGACACCTGTATTCGCAGGTAATATTCCGGAGCAGATTTATCCTTTAATCAGCCGCGTATGCGGTGAGCAGGAAAGAGTTGTTGACGCGGCGCTGAAAAGAGATTTGAACGGAGTGTTTAACGCATTTGTTACAGATCCTAATATTTACCTTAATGTTGACGACGCGAAAAAATTGTTTGACGAAATGATATATAACACCAAAAAATATCTTGAAATGTATTTTTAATAAAGGAGAAAAGAAATGAAACCTTTTATGGATGATGATTTTATGCTGACTAATGATACTGCCGTAAAACTGTATCATAATTACGCGGAGAATATGCCGATATTTGATTACCACTGCCATCTTAGTCCGCGGATGATGTATGAAGATAAGCCGTTTGGAAATATCACGGAAATATTTCTTGGCGGTGACCATTATAAGTGGAGATATATGCGCTCAAACGGAATTGATGAGAAATATATAACAGGAGACGCGGACGATTATGATAAATTCAAAGCGTTCTGCTCGTGTCTGAAATATGCGATAGGCAATCCGCTGTATCATTGGACACACCTTGAATTAAAGAGGTACTTTGGGGTAGAGAGCGCAGTGACAGAAGAAAATTGCGACAAGATATGGGAACAGTGTAACAAGGTAATAAAAGACTCAAAAATGAGCCCGTCATCTCTTATAAACAGTTCCAATGTCGCAGTTATATGCACTACAGATGATCCTGTGGATTCGTTAGAATGGCATAAAAAAATAAAAGAAAAGGGACATATAAAAGCAAAAGTGTGCCCCGCTTTCCGACCTGATTTTCTCATAAATATCGAAAAGGAAACGTTTAAAGAATATATTGAAAAGCTTGAAAAAGTAAGCGGAATAAAAATAAGCAGCTATGATGATTTGCTAAGCGCGGTGTATAATCGAATAGATTATTTTCATGCCGTTGGCTGCCGCATAAGCGACCATGCTCTCGACGGAGTACCGTTTAATAACGAGCATAGCGCGGATACTGTGTTAAAAAGGGCTATAGTGGGAGGAAAGTTGTCATCATCAGAGATTGAGGCATATAAGTGCTCTGTTTTGATTGATTTGGCTAAAAAATATAAATCGCTCGGCTGGACAATGCAGCTTCATATTGGAGCGTTGAGAAATAATAATGCGAGAATGTTTGAAAAATTAGGCGCGGACACAGGGTTTGACTCTA
Organism: uncultured Clostridia bacterium; assembly: GCA_910585485.1. GTDB lineage: Bacteria > Bacillota > Clostridia > UBA1381 > UBA1381 > Hominilimicola. Next base: position 27,811 of record CAJUEZ010000012.1, on the reverse strand, counting down.
TAGCGGATTATGCGATTGCGGCTCCGCTGTCGGCTCTTTTGAACGCTATGGATGAAACAGATAATTTGCCGAAAACAATCCTATACACTCTTAATCCAAAGGATAATTATGTACTCGCGACAATGATAGGAAATTTCCAGTCATCAGAAACAGCGGGAAAAATACAGTTCGGCTCGGCATGGTGGTTCAATGACCAAAGAGATGGAATGGTGGAGCAGATGAAAGCGCTTGCGAATCTTGGCGCGCTTAATAAATTTGTGGGAATGCTCACGGATTCAAGAAGCTTTTTATCTTATACTCGCCACGAGTATTTCAGACGAATACTTTGCAATCTTATTGGCACATGGGTAGAAAAAGGCGAGTTTCCGGAAGATTATGAAATACTTGGGAAAATTGTCGGGGACATTTCGTTTAATAACGCTGTAAGATATTTCGGAATACAGGAGACAGAGAAATGGAACTTTTAAAGAGAAACGGACAAGCAAAACATACTGAAAGGGTAATGCAGTTTGGCGAGGGGAATTTTCTTCGCGGATTTGTGGACTGGATGTTTGACAGGCTGAATAAGGAGTATGGCGGGGATTACGGTGTGGTTGTAGTACAGCCGCTTCCTGAAGGTCTTTGTGATAAACTGAACGAGCAGGAGGGGTTATACAGCTTATATTTGCGAGGACTTTTGAACGGTGAAAAAACGGAGGAAACGCGAGTTGTGGATTGTGTGACGCGCTGCATAAATCCATATCAGGATACCGATTCATTTTTTGAGTGCGCGAAGAATCCCGACCTGAGATACATTGTTTCAAACACAACAGAAGCAGGTATAGAATATAAGTCGGGTCAAAACCAAAAAGATTTTGATTCGGTTACTTTTCCGGCGCGTCTTACGATGTTTTTAAAAGCGCGTTATGACGCGGGACTGGACGGATTCATTCTTCTGCCATGCGAACTGATTGATAAAAACGGAGATAATCTGAAAAAATACGTTTTACAATATGCTGCCGACTGGGAGTACGGTAATGATTTTGAACAATGGATAAATGAGAAGAATGTGTTTACAAATACTCTTGTTGACAGAATTGTAACGGGTTATCCGCGCGATACGGCAAAGGAAATGGAAAGGGCATACGGATATTTGGATAATATGATAGATACCGCTGAAATTTTTCATTTGTGGGTAATAGAAGGGGACACTAAATATTCCGAGGAAGTGCCGTTCCATAAAATCGGTCTTAATGTGATTTGGACAGACGATGTCGCGCCGTATAAAAAGCGCAAGGTGAGAATTTTAAACGGCGCGCACACAATGATGGTGCTTGCCGCGCGTCTTGCGGGGATTGAGACTGTTCGTGAAGCTATGGAGGATGAGGAAATCTTTAAATTTGCTTCAAAGGGTATTTTTGAGGAAATAATACCTACGCTTGACTTGGATAAAAAGGAACTTGAAGCGTTTGCTGATGATGTTGTGGAACGTTTTAAAAATCCATTTATAAAGCATTATCTTTTAAGTATCGCGCTTAATTCTGTTTCTAAATTTAAAGTGCGCGTGCTGCCAAGTATCATGGAGTATATGAAACGCTACAATAAAGAGCCTGAATGTCTTGTATTCTCGCTCGCGGCGCTAATTATGTTTTATCGTACAGACGAGGCGAATGATGACGGCGAAGTTATGAAGTTTATGAAAACAGCCGCTATTGCTGAAATTTTGAAACGGGTTGATTATTGGGGCGAAGATTTATCGTGTCTGCTGCCTTCGGTAGAGGGACACATAAATAATATAGAATTGCAAGGAATAAGAGAGGCTATGAAAGCGGTATTATGAAAACTTTAAAAATAAATGCAAAAGACAATGTGGCTGTAATGCTTGAGGGGGATTTACGGGGACATAAAATCTCTCTTGAAGACATAAAAAAGGGACAGGACATAATAAAATACGGATATAGTATAGGTCATGCGCTTTGTGATATAAACACAGGCGAACATGTGCATACTCATAATATAAAGACAAATTTAAGCGGTATTTTGGAGTATAAGTATTCTCCGATGAAAATCACTCAATCGCCGCGCGAAAAGCGCATGTTTATGGGGTATAAGCGTGATGATGCCAGTGTGGGAATACGAAATGAAATATGGATTATAAACACCGTTGGCTGTGTTAATAAAACATCTGAGATTATCGCTTGTGAAGCCAATATAAAATACGGAGCGGAATGTGATGGTATATTCAATTTTGTTCATCCGTTTGGCTGTTCCCAGCTTGGTGACGACCAAAAGACAACACAGAAGGTCTTAAAAGGACTTGTTAATAACCCCAATGCTGCGGGAGTGCTTGTTTTGGGGTTAGGCTGTGAGAATAATAATATTTTTGAGTTTAAAAAAATTCTGGGAGATATAAACAGTGACAGAGTAAAATTTTTGAGTACTCAGGAATGCGATAATGAAATAGAGAAAGCGCTGTCACTTATCGGCGAACTTGTGGAATATTCAAAAAAGTTTAAAAGGCGGGAATGCGACGCGTCCAATCTTGTTATAGGATTAAAATGCGGAGGAAGCGACGGCTTTTCAGGTCTTACAGCAAATCCATTGATAGGAAAAGTTTCAGACAGATTGATTGCTATGGGGGCAAGCACGATTTTGACGGAAGTCCCTGAGATGTTTGGAGCGGAAACAATTTTAATGAATCGCTGTGTCAATGAGACAGTATTCAAAAAAACAGTTTCTCTTATAAATGATTTTAAAGATTATTTCACGCGCCATGGACAGGCGGTATATGAAAATCCTTCGCCGGGTAATAAAGCGGGAGGGATAACAACGCTTGAAGATAAGTCGCTGGGGTGTGTTCAGAAATCGGGAAACGCGCCTGTGGCGGACGTTATAGAGATTGGCGAAAAAGTGGAGAAAAATGGACTTAATCTCCTTACGGGACCGGGAAACGATATTGTTGCGGTGACAAATCTTGCCGCATCGGGATGTAATATGATATTGTTTTCAACGGGACGCGGGACACCTGTCGGCGCGCCTGTTCCAACGGTGAAAATATCTACGAACACAGATCTTTTTCAAAGAAAACCGCACTGGATTGATTTTGACGCAGGCAGTGTGATTGACGGAGCGGAATTGTCGGACGCGCTGGTGGATTACATTATGTCCGTAGCGAGCGGGACGAGAACGAATAACGAGAAAAACGGCTATCGTGAAATCTCAATTTTTAAAGATGGAGTCACACTGTAAATCAAAGAAGGTTATATGAGTGACGAAATTTGATTTTGGAAATATTTTACTTGATTATATGAGCGAAATATGCTACAATTTAACATAAATTAAAATTGTGTATGGAAAGGTTGAAATGGAATGAATACAAAAATAACAGATACAATTATTTACTCGGGTGTTAATGATAAAACTATTGACCTGTTTGAAAGTCAGTATGTTGTGCCTAATGGTATTTCATATAATTCATATGTGATTATTGATGAAAAAATCACAATCATGGATACAGTTGATAAAAGAGCCACTGACGAATGGTTTGAGAATGTAGAAAAGATTCTTGACGGAAGAAAACCGGCATATCTTGTAATTTCTCATCTTGAGCCTGACCATGCCGCCAACATAGAGCGTTTTGCGCAAAAGTACCCTGAGGTTCAGTTGGTTGGAAATGCCAAAACATTTGCAATGCTTCCGCAATTCTTTGACAGTGATTTTTCTCATAGACAAGTGGTTGTCAAAGAAGGGGACGAGCTTTCTTTGGGAGAACACGTTTTAACGTTTGTAATGGCGCCGATGGTACACTGGCCGGAGGTAATGGTAATTTATGATAAAAAGGATAAGGTGCTGTTTTCGGCGGATGGTTTCGGTAAATTCGGAACACTGGATACTGATGAAGATTGGGATTGTGAGGCGCGCCGTTATTACTTTAATATTGTAGGAAAATATGGAGCGCAGGTTCAAACTCTTCTGAAAAAGGCCGCCGCACTTGATATAGAAATCATATGTCCTCTTCACGGACCGATTCTCAAAGAGAATTTGGAGCATTATATAGGAAAGTATGATACATGGAGCAAATATGAGCCTGAAAACAAGGGTATTACGATTGCATACGCTTCAATTCACGGCAATACGGCTGCCGCGGCAGAGAAGTTTGCTGAAATTCTTAAAGAGCAAGGTGAGGAAAAGGTCTCAGTATTTGATTTATCGCGTGACGATATGGCGGAAGCTGTGGAAGACGCGTTCAGATATGACGGAATTGTGTTTGCAAGCGCGACATATGACGGCGGACTGTTCCCGTGTATGGAGGATTTTCTTGCTCATCTGAAATCTAAGACATACAGAAACAGAACGGCAGCGATAATAGAGAACGGTTCATGGGGACCGATGGCGGCAAAGCATATGCGAACGGCGCTTGAAGGAATGAAGGATATTAGTGTAATTGATAAAAGTGTCACAATCAAGTCGATGATGAAAGACAGTGATATAAAAAATATGGAAGATATGGCTAAGGAACTGCGCAAAGCCCTGGGAAGATAAAAGAAAAAACTCAGCTAAGCTGAGTTTTTTTCTTTGCTTTATTCGTATATTTGTTTTTTAGAAACGCAATCAGCATATTTATTGATATGAACAGTATAACGGCTATGATTGAAAATATTGCGACAAGTTTTAAAATCTCAAAATTCACTTTCAGTATGCTAAACCACCATCTCATATAATGCGCGGACAATATAAATCCCACAGCCATAGCCGCAAGTATTGTGCCTTTGAAAATATTGAATGGAAAACTTATTTTAACAAGCACAACAAGTCCTGTCACGGCGAGAGTGCATGTTGCAGCTGTGCTTATAATATCGTTGCTTAGATTAAGAGCGGAGCAATATGAAACCATAGCGGCGATGACAATAAAATTAGTGAAAGCTGCGGGGATGGCATTTTGTATTGCGTTTGTTAAAAAACGTCCTTTTATGAGCTTTTTGTTTGGTTCAAGCGCAAGTAAAAATGCCGGAGCGCCTATGGTAAAAACGTTTATTAGCGAGACTTGCTGCGGCTTTAGAGGGTAGCTGAAAAATGAAATCATTGAAAAAACAGCAAGAAGGAGAGAGAATATATTTTTTATAAGAAATAATCCCGCGCTTCTCTCAATATTATTGACAACGCGTCTTCCTTCCAATAATATATCAGGCATACATGAGAAGTCAGAGTCAAGCAGTACTATCTGCGCCACATTTTCCGCGGCTTCACTGCCTGAAGCCATTGCGATAGAACAGTCGGCATCTTTTAGAGCGAGAACGTCGTTAACACCGTCTCCCGTCATGGCGACTGTGTGTCCTTGATTTTGCAGCGCGTGAACAAGCGAACGCTTCATTTGCGGAGAAACTCTTCCAAAGACTGTATATTCATTTGCAATCGTGTCAATATTTGCTTCGTCCGCGTTAGATAAATCAATGTATTTGTCCGCATTTTTTATGCCGGCTTCCGCCGCAATTTCAGAAGCAGTAACGGGATTATCTCCTGATATTACCTTTATATTGACACCTTGTTCCTCAAAGTAACGAAAAGTTTCTATAGCGTTTTCGCGTATGGGGTTACGAAGAAGAATAAAACCTAAAGGCTCAGCCTTTTCGGTGAGCGCGCCTTTTATTTCGCATGACGGATATTTTGCGAATAGGACAGCGCGGAAACCTTGCTGCATATAGTTTTCAGTGATGCTTTTATATTTAGAATAATCTTTTCTTAAAATAAATTCGGGAGCACCCAATACATATGTTTGTCCGCTCAAGATTGCCGCCGAATATTTTAAAGATGAGGAAAAAGCTATAACTTTTGAAGCTTTTTGATTATGTCCGTGAGTAAAATGTTTTTTTATTGCCATCATCGTAAGATTGTCGTTCGGCATGGAAGAAGCAAAATCACTAATCAACGCGCGAAGCTTTTCCGAATCAATATCTCCGACGGATATAAGTCTGCTTACTTCCATATTGTTATCTGTAATTGTGCCGGTTTTGTCAACACACAGCACATCAACTCGCGCAAGCGTCTCAACGCATGAAAGGTCATGCACGATAACCCTTCTTCGGGCGAGTTTCATAACGCTCAGCGCAAGCGCCACGCTCGCCAAAAGATAAAGTCCCTCCGGTATCATGCCAAGCAGAGCGGCGATTGTGCGTGAAACGCTTTCACTAATGCCGAGAGAGTTTGTAAAAAACTGCTGACAAAACATAATTATTCCTATCGGAATTATTATAATGCCGACAATCTTTATCAGCTTATTCAAATCGGACATCATCTGAGAGTGTTCTCTTTTATCCATCTGTTTCGCCTGGGCAGAAAGTGAGGCGATATAGGAGTCATCGCCAATTTTGTCCAGTTTTGCGCGGCATGTGCCTGAAACAATAAAGCTGCCCGACATCAAAGTATCTCCGGCGCTCTTTGCGATTTCGTCTGATTCGCCTGTCAGCAGAGACTCGTTTACCTGAACTTCGCCGGACATTATAATAGCGTCGGCATAAATTTGATTTCCTGCATAGAAGACAGCAATATCGTCAAGCACCGCGGATTCCGCGGGTAAAGTTACAATCTTGCCGTCCCGAACAAGGCGAGCCTTGGGCGAGTTCAGCATGTTGAGTTTATCAAGCGTTCGTTTTGAGCGTATTTGCTGTACAATACCTATAAGAGTGTTCGCGATTATTATAGGCATAAATGTAAGACCGCGATATTCTCTTGCAAGCAGCAAAAGAACGGCGAAAATTATAAATATAAGATTAAAATAGGTAAAAACATTTGTGAATATGATTTCTTTTATTGTTATGGAAGTGTTGTCTGTTGTTATATTTACGGCATGTTCATCTATACGCTGTTTTACTTGTTTCGAGGAAAGTCCTGCCTCGCAGTCAGGATTAAATCGTTCTGTATATTTATTTTCCGACATTATCAAAAATCCTTTCTGTTAACTTGTATCTCGCTATAAAAATGTTTCATCGAATTATTTTGAAATTTTGAAAAAAAATACGGCGAACCAAAAGGCTCGCCGTGATGTGGTGCACCTGAAAGGACTTGAACCTTCACGTCGGGGACACTAGATCCTAAGTCTAGCGCGTCTGCCAATTCCGCCACAGGTGCGTGCAACAATAATTATTATAACAGTGACATCGGCATTTGTCAAGAGTTTTTTAGAAAAAAATAGAGTTTTTTTTAAAATAAGAATTTCTTTGGTAAAAATGCAAAAAAAGACTGTACAAAACAAAAAAAATATAGTATAATTATCTTATTAATGATTACGTTTTAATCAAAAGAGAGAGGAGAAATTTTAAAATGAAGAAATCAAAGAAATTTTTGGCGTTTTTGACTGCGCTGTCAATTTCTGCAAGCGCATTTGCGGGTCTTGCGACCACGGCATTTGCCGAGGGCGAAGAAGCGCTTGATGTTACGGCAGTGACGGAAACAGATGAAATGCCGGACGCTGTGGAAATGACAGAAATAGAGCCGGCTCAGAACGCGGAAGTGGAGCTGTTCGCTGACGAGGACGTATATTATACATTGGATTTTGAGGATAGCTCAAAGACATACGTAAATAATGCTGATACTGCGCCCGGTACTGAGGGAGTCTGGACATCACAGTATTATGCTGCCGGCTTGTCAGTGGCAACGGATTCAAATACTTCTATTAAGAGTCATTTGAAGTATCTGAATAATCAAGGTAGAGGTACGCGATGCGCGTCATTCCTTCTTCCTGATGAAGCGGGTACGCTTGACGAAAATCAGAGAGCGGTTGTAGAATTTGATTTCAAGTTCCGTAACGGCGGTACAAACGGAAACAACCAGATTGTACTTATAGGTAACACTTCAGCGCCTATTCAGAACGGTGACTATGAGCCGGGTAATAAGCCTGCGGGTACGGCACCGATTTTAAAAATGACACAGCCAAAGGATGGAGAAGGTCAGTTTATTATCAATAACTCGGGCGCAACATTGGATAATGCAACAGCAAAGAGTACAGGTTATGTGAATGATACATGGGCGCATGCGAAGGTTGTAATGAACTTCAAGAATAAGACAATCTTGCTTACAATTACATCACTTGACGGTGCGCAAACATATTTTGAGCCTGCACAGGTAGCTATGGGTTCGGGTCAGGACGCAACAAAGCTTTCTCAGTTGTTTGTAGCGGCTGCGCGTGATTCAAGCTATGTATGTATGGATAATGTAGTTGTTCGTCAGCTAAGAGACGGTGACCTTGTTGGTACATATTATAATGTAACGTTTGACGTTGACGGCAATTTAACAATTTTGTCAGGAAAAGAGGGCGAAAAGCTTAAAACGGTTCCTGATACGGCAAAGACAGGTTACATTTTTGAAGGATGGGTAAAAGAAGGCGATGAAACTGAAACACCTATTTCAACTGAAACACTGCTTGATACACCGCTTACGGAAGATGTAAAATACACTGCGAAATACAGCAAAGATAATGACTATATTGAGCCGATGGTGTCTTTGGAATTCTCGTCATTCCCTGCGAACAATATTCCGACAGCGGGAGCGGATGCAAATACAGCTGAAAGTAATCCTATTCAGGTTAAGATTAACGGTGAAATCGGCGGAGACCTTGGCGGAGCTGATAAAGACGCGCGAGTTACAGATTTAGATGTCAAGTGGGAATTCAAGGGCTTCAGACATATTGCGTCAAAGGCGGCAAGCGGAGAGGAAGCAGCTACAACAGACGCGGCGGATTCAAATGAATACTGTGATTCTTATGCTGAGGTAGTTCCTGACGAAACAGACCCGACAAAGGTTGATTTTCGGCTGAAATCACAAGCATTCAATTTCTACGGTGAAGTTGTTGCTACAGTTACATATAACGGTAAGACCATGACCATCACAAGACCGATGGCAATTCTTCCGACAAATACCACAGATGGCAATACTTTATTGCCTAAGCAGGGTTATGTAACAAACTTTGACTGGTATGCTGATGATATGGTAGGCTATAAGGCGGCTATATCAGCAGATAATAAAGCAATGGTTGATGTAGTTACAGGCGGCTGGGCTGCCGCAGGCGGTAACAGCGGCAGAGGCTTATATCTTGCAAAGGACGATGAGACAGGCAAGAAGTTCTTAAAGCTTAAGTCAACAGGAACAAACAGTTCAAGCTTTGCGGTTAATAAGCTAAACGACGCGCCGACAGGTCAGGTTATTATTGAGCAGGATGTAAAGTTCTATAATAATAATTCTGAAATTCTGTTTAAGCAGGATAACCCTGTAACATGGAGTGCAAACGCTACATCATTTACCGTTAAGTTTACGGGAACTGACTTAAATATAAACGGCGCAAAGATTGCAAACGCGTCGGCGGGAGTATGGTACAAGATTGTAGCTTCAATTGACGTAACATCAAAGCTTTGCTACGCAAAGGCATATGACATGGAGGGTAATCTCCTTGGCGAGTCAGACGTGGTTGCGTTTACAAACGCAGGCTCAACAGCGCCTACATATCTGTGCTACAGAACGCCTGACAATTCAAACGGCGAGCTTGATTTTAATAATGTTAAGATATACACTCCTGAAATAGCAGGCGAATTAACAACCACTATTTCAAACGATACACTTATAATCCCTGCTGACATTGTTGTAAAAGACGGAATTAACTATGACAGCGCTAATAATAAAGTAATAGTTAAACAGGACCTTGCCGATGATACAACGGCAACGTTAATCGCTGCCTCATACAGAGGTGAAAAATTGGCAAAAGTAACAACAAGCAATCTTACATTCAAGGACGGTCAGGCTGAGGCTTCTATAGAATTGTCAGGAACGACAAAACTTATGGTATGGAATTCTCTTGAGGAAATGGTACCCGTATGTCCGTTAAAAACAGTTGAGGGTTCAAGCGGAGTTGCAAACACAGCTACTCTTACAGTTGATGCAAAATCGACAGAGGGTTATAACATAATCAGCAATGCGGAGTGGACTGTTGTTGACGAAGCAACAGGCGAGGCTTCCGACTTTGTTACAATTACTCCTGACGCAGGTAATACACACAACGCTACGCTTACTGTAGCAAAGGGCGCGGCGGCAGGTACATATAATGTAAATGTTTCTATGGGCGGCAAGACCAAGACAATTCCGGTAACAGTAACAGGCACACAGGACAGCGTTAAGTTCACGAAGTCAACTTCAAGTATAGGTATTCCTCTTGAAGAAGGTGCTTCACAGACTTATGAGTACAGCGCAATCGCGGTAGACAGCGAAAATAATAATCTTAATAAGCCTGTAACGCTTGCAATGTATGACAAGAACAATGTAAATCCACTTGCAAATACTGACGCTATCAGCTTTAATGCTGAAACGGGCGTTCTTACGGTAACATCAGCGGCTGAGGGAACGGTTGTATATATCCGCGCGATGAGCACAAACTCAGAGGATAAGCCGATTACACGTTCTTTGAAGGTTACTATCCACGGTCTTGCATTTGACTTGGGTTCAGCAACGGAGGCGGCAGAGGGATACACAGCAGTATCGCCGGCTACGGCATATAATGATCAGGCAGGATATGGTATTGAGGGCGCGCCGACAGTAGGCGGTGAGGGAACTCTTGATAATCCTGACAGTGATAACCTTGCAGGCAACTTCACATTTAAGGCAAAGGTTCCTGCTTCTAAGGTTTATAAGGTTACTATAAAGTACACAGGCACAGCGGTAGCAGAGAAATACAACACTGACCTTACAGGTGTTGAACTTGCAAGCGACCAGATTCAGAAAGAAGGCGAAAGCTTCTTAATTCCTGTAATCGATGATGTTCTTGATATAACATTCTCGGGCGGCAATGTTTCTTCAATCGTAATTGAAAAGACATCTGATAAGACTGAAAGACTTAAGCCGCAAATATTTACGGTAGGTGACTCAACAATCGCAAACAACGGCTCATGGGCGTATGTTCTTGCAAGAGATTATGCTAACTATACTGAGCTTGCAGAGCTTGCTTCGTTCTCAAATAACGGACGCGGCGGAAAGAACCTTGGTTCATTCTATACAGGCGGTGAATTCACAGGCAGAGTTCTTACCAATATTTGCCCCGGTGACTATGTAATGATAGGCGATATGGGTACAAACGGTATGGGTTCGAAGTTTGAGGAAAGCTTTAACTACTATATTGATGCGTGCGAGGCTCTTGGCGCAAAGGTTATCCTTAACTCATATTCACCTCACGGTGCTGTTAACGGAGATAAGACATGGTATGACAGCGCAACGCAGAAGTTTAACGGCTGGAGACAGGACGAGTACGATAATATAGTAAGAAAAATCTACGAGGAAAGAACAACAGAGGGCGGAGAGAAATACGATGCAAATATCGTAGGCTTCGTAGAAATCGGTAAGAATGCAGACGCTTCGTTTAACGCATACGTTGACGCTTATGAGGCAAACGGCCATGCTTCAAGAGACGACGCGGCTAAAGCACTTTATTCCTGCTTTACTGACCATAATCACTATAGCGCAGCTCCGTTAGCTTGTCAGCTTATGATTGAAGGCTACGGCGGAGTAAAGGGTATTGTTGCCCAGCTTCATGATATTGTTTCAGCAGATTTAGCTAAATGATTATTTTATCAAAGAACTTCCCTTAGGGGGAGTTCTTTTTTTGCGCCTGATTCATATACATAGACTAAAAAGGGGAGTGGGACGTGAAAAAGGTTATAGAAGTTGTTTTAATAGTGGTGTTCGTGACACTGCTCATTCCACTTGCGGTAGTGTGGATTATAGGAGCGGGAAACAAAATTACAGATATAGATAAAAAAGAATCACAAGATGAAGCTATTGAGAGCGGAAGAGTAAAAGTGTATATCGCAGATGAGGAAAAAGTAAAGGAAATGGACATAAACGAATATCTGAAATGTGTGGTATCGGCTGAAATGCCGGTTGATTTTGAAGACGAGGCATTAAAGGCGCAGGCAGTAGCGGCACGAACATATCTGTACGCGCATATTGCCGAGGCAGAAAAAGGGAATATATCTGAAAGTCATAACGGCGCGCCGATATGCACAGATTCAAAACACTGCCAGGCGTATATAAGCGAAAAGAAAAGACGTGAAAACTGGGACGGAGACACCGATGAAAAGTGGAATAAAATCAGCGCCGCCGTGGAAGACACTACAGGGGAGATTATGACATATAACGGAGAAATTATATCGGCGGTGTTTCACTCCACTTCCTCCGGAGCGACTGAATCAGCTGTGGACGTTTGGGGAAGCGATATTCCGTACCTGAAAAGCGTTTTGAGTGAAGGAGATAAGGAGTCACCCAAATATCACAGCGAATTGACCGTCAGTGAAGAGGAATTTAAAAACACTGTGTCTGAAAAGATTGACGGCACAGATTGGTCAAAAGATCTGTTCTCTAACATAGACCGTTCTGACGCGGGAGGAATTGTATCTTTAGATGTTGGAGGCGTTAATATAAAAGGAACTGAATTTCGTAATCTATTTTCTCTTCGCTCAACGAATATTGATATTACTCAAAAAGACGGCAATATAACAATGAGCGTTAAAGGTTTTGGTCACGGTGTCGGTATGAGCCAGTACGGTGCAAATTATATGGCTGAGCAGGGAAGCGGATATGAAGAAATTTTAAAAACGTATTACACAGGTGTTGATATTGAAAAATGGTAAATGTGCACAAAAAATGAAAGAAAGTTTGTGCAGTTTTAAAATATCAACACTGATTTTTTTATTGAGAAAATATCGAAAATGTTATACAATATTAATATATATTTAATGAGAGAGAGGGAGTAAGTAAGATGAACAAAAGAGTTATAAGCGCTATTGTCAGCGCGGTTATGACAGCTTCTATGCTGGGTGGTTTTGCGTCTGTGGCAAGCGCGGCAGAAGCAAAAACACCTAAATATCAGGAAAAAGCGCGTCAGATGGAGGATTTAAACCGCGGACTTATAGCGGTTAAAACGACAGCGGACACTCGTGAGCAAACTGTGGATGGAGTGTATCTTAGCTGGCGTCTTTTAGGTACGGAGAGCCTTACGAACCAGGCGTTTGATATTTATAAAAACGGTAAGAAAATCCACACCACCGGCGCGCATGACGCGACAAACTGGATTGACACGGCAGGAAGCGAAACCGATACCTATAAGGTTGTAAAAGCGGGTGAGGATGCATCAAGCGAGCCTGAAACTACACCTACAACAATCAGTACTTATGCAAAGCCGAGCGAGGTCGGAAATGGAAACAGCTTAAAGCATTCATATACATATATGGACGTTCCAATCGAAAGACCTGCCGACAGTAACGGTGGACATTATTATACCACTAGCAGTACTGTACAGGGCGGTGCAAATGACGCTTCTGTAGGTGATTTGGACGGTGACGGCGATTACGAAATTGTTCTTAAATGGGATCCGGACAACTCAAAGGATGCCGCGGCCGGCGGAACAACGGGACATACATATATAGACGGCTATGAAATCAGCGAAAATCCCGGAAATGGCGAGCACTTGTATATGTGGAGAATTGACTTAGGTCCGCATGTCCGCTCAGGAGCGCATGAGAACCCGTTTTTGGTATACGATTTTGACGGTGATGGCAAGGCGGAAATTGCTTCGCTATCAGGTCCCGGCACGATAGACGGAACAGGACATTATGTAACTGAGGTCGGTGATACCGAGGAAATAAGAAATGCTGATAATACGCTTATTCAGCTTAATAAAGGTAAAAATATAGGACCTGAATATTACACATTATTTGACGGCGAGACAGGTAAAGCGCTTTGGACAACAAATGCTATACCTATCGGCAGCACGGATGGAAAGAACTGGGGTAAGAATTTGCTCAACGAATCACAGCGTTATCTTGCAGCTGTAGCGTACCTTGACGGCGTTCATCCGAGTATTGTGATGTGCCGCGGATATTATTACAGAGCGGCTTTGCGTGCGTACACATGGGACGGCAGCGAAATGACAATGCAGTGGGAATATGATTGCGGACAAAGCGGAATTAGAGATGATTCGCTGTACAGACAGGGTAATCATAACCTGTCTGTCGGAGATATAGATAATGACGGCAAGGATGAAATTGTATACGGAAGTGCTGCGCTTGATGATGACGGAAAAACTGTTCTTGGAAATACAAAGCTTGGTCACGGTGACGCAATGCACATGAGCGATTTTAATAACGATGGCAAACAGGAGGTAATGTCCGTAAAGGAGCATTACATGAAAACGTGCGCCGAGAATTTCCGAGATGCGCTTACAGGTAAGAGCCTGCATACGAGAACGCTTACAGTAGGCACAGATAACGGCAGAGGCGTAATGGATAATATTGATGATGCTTACGCTCTTGCTCAGCACAATGCTGGTAATGATGCGGCTCTCGCGCTAAGTTGGAGTAGTGGCTTTGACAAGATACATGACATGAACGGTAATGACCTTAAAGCGAAGCCTAACGGCGGAAGCCGTGGGTTTGATAACTCGCTTGTATATTGGGACGGCGATTTAGGCAGAGAACTGCTTGATGATAATCTTATCGGAAAATATGATGCAGAAAATGGCTGGACAAAAAGATTTTACGGACCGAATGACGGTTATACGCTGACAGGCGGAACTACGAATAACTATTCAAAGCGAAACGCTTCGCTGTCCGCAGACCTTTGGGGCGATTGGCGTGAGGAGATAATTCTTCCTACGGGTAAGGGACAAAATGAAGAACCTGCACTTAGAATATATACATCTACAGTTCCTACGGAATACAGATTAACTACTCTAATGCACGACTGTCAATATCGCTTGGGTATAGCTTGGCAGAACGTGGCATATAATCAGCCGCCTCATACGAGCTATTATATAGGCTCAGTGGCATTAGCAACAGACGAGAGTGGCAATACGCTTAATTATCTTGCGCCGGAAGTTCCTTATACAAAGGTTACATATGAAGCTCCGGCACAGGTAGATGTAACAGGTGTGGAGATTAAAAATAAAGACTTAACAATAGAAAAGGGAAAAACGGCTACTGTTAACGCGGTTGTTTCACCTGAGGATGCAAGCAAAAAAGGCATAACATGGTCATCATCTGATGAAAGTATTGCAACGGTTTCAAACGGCATAGTTAAGGGTGTCGGCGTGGGAACGGCAACCATTACAGCGACCACAAAGGACGGTGGATTTACAGATACTTGTGAGGTTACGGTATTCTCAACCCCTGTAACGGGAGTCAGCCTGTCTGAAAAACTTGTAGAACTGGGAATAGGAAATACCGCAGCGTTAAAGGCAAATGTATTCCCTGCTGACGCTACAGATACTTCTGTAACGTGGACATCTGATGACCCTGCTGTTGCAAGTGTTTCAGATAAGGGTGTTATAACAGGTTTGAGTTTCGGTAAAACAACAATTACAGCTACAGCCGGCAGCAAAACGGCAAAGTGTATTGTCAAGGTAAAGCCGATGTCTATTGTTGACGCGACGGGCGATGACGTGTTTGTAAGCACGAATACAGATGCGGAAACGAAACTTGAAGGGGCATCTGCAACAGGCGGAACTCTTAATCAGAAAGCCGCTTCGGTAGGCGGAGAATTCCATAAGGATTTTCAGGTGTATGATAATAATACAGCGACATTAACATTCCGCGTTACAACCGGAGGACAGAAGGACGATTCAGGCGCATGGAAATGGGCAGGACGCGAATATGCGCTCAATATGGCATTGCTTGACAGCGAGGGCAATAACATTATAACTGTTGCTCAGCCTTATGGATCAGGCGGAGCAGGAAATATGACAAGTAAGGTCAGAGATGAAGCCGCCGCAATTTTTGACGATGACTGGTCAGGAAGCAAGGGTGATATACAGGGAAGTACAAAGAGATGGATTGTCACCTTTGAATTTGATTATGAAAACGACATTTGTAATGCAAGAATTGTTGGAACAGATGGCACTTGGGAAACTGTAAATGGTGACAAGACAAAGACTTTCAGCTTGAACGGCGCAAACTTTAAAACACTGAAATTTTATACAGAGCCGAATAACGGCGGACTAATTACCGCTACTCCAAAGCTGGAAATGCTGAATTATACTTCAACAACGCAGGTAAGTGGTAATACAGACGTTCTTTACGAGAAAGGAACGAAAGATACAGCGTGGCAGGAAACAGATCTTGCGGACTGGACACAGGCGGGCTCGGATACAGCGGCTCTTGCACTGGATAGCGAAAACGGACGTATATGGTATAATCCAACACAGCCGGCAGCGGAATACAGCGCAACAAAGACTATTTCGGGTATAGCTGATGACGGAATCGTAAGCTATGATGTGGATTGGTATTTCGGCTCGGCAACAGGCAGAACATCAGTGCTTGAATATATTCAAATCGGTTCTGCTCTTCGTATCGGTTGGACCTCAGGATACGTGACATGGGTAAGCACGGACGGCGGAGCAACGTGGAATGACAATGACAGCGACGGAACTGCCGATAGTATTTTCACCGGTGCAAATGAAAGCTACACAAAGAATGTCAAGGTTATATTTGACAAGAAATCAAATACAATTAGGTCATTGGTGTTTGACGGTAAGACTATTGACGCTTATACAAATTACGCGCTTCCTGACGGAGCCAAGATTGATTCTGTAAGCTTTGGCTTGCAGCGCGGCGGCGGAACATCTAACTGGGCATATCCGAACGGTATTGACAGAATAAGAGTAGCACAGTTTATAGAGGGCGAGGAAGAACCTGATTTCTCAACGGTTAAAATAACCGGAACATCAGGTAAGGAAGCCAATGTTGCTTATGAGTTGGTTGATTACTATGGCGGCAGCATGAAATTAATAGGTGCGCTGTACGATAGTGATAACAAGCTTGTAGAAGTCACTCAGACAGATGATATTACGTTTGATGATTCTCTATTACATATCAGGAGAGGCACAGCGGATTTGACGTTCACAAATGATGTAGACAATTATAAGCTAAAAGTGTTCGCGTGGGATTCACTTGACGGCATGACACCGGTTTGTGATAGCGCGGAAAAATAAATATACTGATTGATAACCGGTGATTTGATACGAAAGATTAATTTGCAATTTACTGTATAACAGCTAAAAAATGAATAGAAAACCATAAAAAGCATATTATAAATTCATACAAGCTTTATGAAAGGAGTTACAAGTATGAAGAAAATAATATGCTTTTTGATTTGTCTCGGTTTTATTATGCAGAGTATAGGAGTTGCCGCGGAGGGCGCAAATGACACCGATTTGGGATTGAAATGTAAGTCGGCGATTCTTATTGAGGAATCTACAGGCGATGTGCTCTATGAAAGTAATTCTGATGAGCGTGTGCCGATAGCGAGCGTCACAAAAGTAATGACAATGCTTCTTATTATGGAGGCGGTTGATGATGGTAAAATAACGCTTGATGATATGGTGACGGTTAGTGAGAACGCTATGAGTTACGGTGGCAGCACGATGTTTCTTGAAGCGGGAGAACAGCTTACGGTAAATGATATGATGAAGGGTATAGCCGTTGCTTCTGCCAATGACGGGTGCGTTGCGATGGCTGAACATCTTGCCGGAAGCGAGAGCGCGTTTGTTGATATGATGAATGCGAAAGCGAAAGAACTCGGTATGGAGAATACGCATTTTATGAATACAAACGGACTTGACGAGGATGACCATTATTCAAGCGCGCGCGATGTCGCAATTATGTCGCGTGAATTGATTAAGCACAAAACAATATTTAACTATACGTCAATATGGATGGACACGCTTCGCGGCGGGAAATTTCAGCTTGCCAATACTAATAAATTGATACGTTTTTATGAGGGTGCAAACGGTCTTAAAACGGGTTCGACATCAAAAGCGCTTTGTTGTCTGAGCGCGGCGGCAAAGAGAAATGATATGCAGCTTATCGCGGTTGTCCTTGGTGCGCCGACATCATCGGAAAGATTTTCATCAGCAAAATCGCTGCTTGATTACGGTTTCGCTAATTACGCTGTAAACACCCAAGTTACTGCGGGAGATGAAATAAGCAAGGTGCATGTGGAAAAAGGACTTGAAAATGAAGTGAGCGCAATCGCGGCGGATACCTATTCTACACTGGTGGAAAAGGGACAAGAGGACGATATAACAAAAGAAATACTGATTGATGAGACAGTAAACGCGCCGGTTAAGGCGGGAGATAAAATAGGAAGTATGGTTATAAGCCGTAGAGGAGAAACGCTCGCGCAGATAGATATTAACGCGGCGGCATCTGTCGAGAAAAAAGGGATAGGACTTATTATAAAAGACTTTTTCAGAACTATATTTTATGGCAACAAGACAATGAAGGCATCTAACCAATAAAGAAATTTTAAGTATAATGTTGAAATTGGACTGAATTTGATATATACTATATAGGTATACAATTTCGGAAAGGATTGATTATATAATGAATAAAATACTTTCACTAATTTCAGCAGCGGTAATTATCGCAGCGGCAGCGATGCCGGTGTCGGCACAATCGTGGAAGGCTCAATATCCATGGGCGGCGGAAAGCGTGCAGTATTGTCTTGATAATGATATATTGGCAGGAGATGAATACGGAGAACTTGACCTTGGAGGTAATCTAACGAGAGCGCAGATGGCGAGAATATTTACTGATACTTTTAATCTAAAGAAGGCATCGAGTGTTGATTTTACTGATGTGAAGACAACTGATTGGTATTACCCGTATGAACTGGCGATATTTAGCAGCATGCCGAAAAGAGGAGAAGAGTTTAACGGCGGCGAATTTGTGACGCGTGAGGAATTTGCCGCAACGCTTGTAAAGGCGTCGGGCGGTAAGGCGGCAAGCAGTTATACAATTACGAATTATAGTTTCAAAGATGCGGGAGACGTGGATGACGCGTATAAAAATCTGTTGGAAACGGCTGTTACAAATTTGTATATGTTGGGTGAGGATGGATTTATAAGACCTAAAGATTTGCTTACGCGTGCTGAAGCGTGCTCGTTTCTGTACAGAGCGATAAATCCTGAAGCGGATAAAACACCGATAACCGGAGAGGCGCAGGTTACATTGGCACAGGCTCAGAAGTGGGCAGAGGCAAAAGGAGCGGATGATATATTTATAGAAGCCGCGCCGCTTTACTGGGATTACGGAGAACAGTTTGGTATACGTCCCGAGGTTATGTACGCACAGGCGGGTAAGGAGACCGCATACGGTAAGTACGGCGGCGCTGTGCTTCCTGAAATGAATAACTGGGCGGGGATTAAGATAAAGAATCCTGAGGGTGACAGGACAGAGGATCATGAGACATTTGCAACTCCCGATGACGGTATTAGAGCGCATTATAATCACATGAGCGCGTATATAGGTGTAGAGCCGGTGGGAGAGCCGCATGACAGGTACTATGTAGTAAAGACAATCGCATGGGCAGGCACAGTTAAATTTGTGGAACAACTGGGCGGCAGATGGTGCCCGGATATATACTATGGATATGAAATACTTGATATGATAGAAAATATGAAACAATAATTTATATACAGGAAGGCAAACAAATGATACTATTTACCGGAAGTAATATCAAAAAGATGTTTCTTGATGAAACTCTTTTTGATAATGTGTCCTTTAATGTTGACAGCGGTGATAAGATTGGTTTTGTCGGCATGAACGGGGCAGGCAAATCTACTTTCTTCAAAATCATCATAGGAGATATGGATTATGATGAGGGTGAAATTTTTAAAAATAAAGATTTGAAGATAGGCTATCTTGATCAATACAGTGTGAATGGCAGTGAAAAGACCATATGGGAGGAAACCCTTACGGTCTTTTCTGAGATTATTGAAATAGAAAATCAGCTTGATGAAATTCGCTTTGATATTGAAAACGGAACTAATGATATAGACGCGCTCGTAAAAAAGCAGACAGCCTTACAGGAACGCTTTGCGGAACTTGACGGATTTTATTATAAATCAAAGGCAAAAAGCACTCTTATGGGACTGGGTTTTTCCGAGGATGACTTTGACTTGTGCGTAGATAAACTGTCGGGAGGACAGAAAACGCGTGTGGCGCTCGGAAAAATCCTGCTTTCAGACGCGAATCTGTTGCTTTTGGACGAGCCTACAAATCATCTTGATATTGAGTCGGTAGAGTGGTTGGAAGATTTTTTGAAAAATTATAACGGCGCGTTTATTGTAATATCGCATGACCGTTATTTCCTTGACCGTGTGACAAATAAAACATTTGAGATAGAGCAAGGAACATTCCGTTCATATAACGGCAATTACAGCGCGTATATGGCGCAGCGTGAGATAGATAAAAAGACGGAACAGCGTAATTATGAAAATACCATGAAAGAGATTAATCGTCTTGAAAGCGTTGTTGAGCAGCAAAGACGCTGGGGAAGAGAAAGAAATATTAAACGTGCCGAAAGCAAGGAAAAGATTATTGACAGACTTGAAAAGACGCTTGTAACGCCTGACGCTGAAAGGGAGGATATGTATTTCTCATTTAAGGCGTGCGCGGGCGGTGGTCAGGATGTTTTACAAACTGAATCTTTGGGTATGTCTTTTGATGAGAATCGCTTGTTTTCAAATGTGGACATGCTAATAAAAAAAGGTGAAAAAGTATTCCTTTTAGGGCCTAACGGATGCGGTAAAACTACGCTTTTAAAAATCATCATGGGCGACTATGACCAGACGGAGGGCGAGTATAAAATCGGCGCGAATATCCATATCGGATATTATGATCAGATACAGGAAAACTTGCATATGGAAAAGACCGTTATAGACGAGGTGTGGGACGAGTACCCGAATATGACGCAGACGCAGATAAGAAATGCGTTGGCGGTGTTTCTTTTCCGCGGTGAGGATGTGTTTAAGGAAATACATAAATTGTCGGGCGGTGAGAGAGCAAGAGTTGAACTGGTGAAACTGATGCTTAAAAGCGTAAATCTGCTCATTATGGACGAGCCTACAAATCATCTTGATATTGAATCGCGTGAGGCGTTGGAAAACGCTCTTTCTGATTATGACGGAACAATGCTGATGGTATCGCATGACCGTTACTTTATTAATAAGCTTGCAGATAGAATATTGTATCTTACGCCGAACGGAATAGAAAGCCATGATGGCGACTACGATAGCTTTTCATCTCGTATAGTGACAAAGACAGAGAAAAAAACAACTAATAATGCGCTTGATTATAAAGAACAAAAGCGTCTTGAAGCTGAAAAGCGTAAGACGGTAAACCGATTTAAAAAGGTTGAAGATGAGATTGCGCGGCTTGAGGAAGAAATAGAAAAACTTAATATTGAAATGGCTAAACCCGAATACTCATCGGATTTTACCAAGCTTGCAGAACTGTCACAGAAGGCGGAGGAAAAGAACACGGAGATGGAAAGACTGATGGAAGAGTGGGAGCAGCTGCAGCTTGAAATAGAGGAAAAGGGGTATGAAATATGAGAGCGGTAATTCAGCGAGTTACATCTGCCAGTGTTAAAATAGACGGTAAGACGTGCGGAAAGATTGACAACGGATTTTTAGTTCTTCTTGGAGTGGGAAATGGAGACACCGGAGAAGATATGAAATATATAGCCGACAAAATCATAAATTTGCGTGTGTTCAGCGATGAAAATGATAAAATGAATTTGAGTCTTGCTGATGTGGGAGGAAGTATTCTTGTCATATCGCAGTTTACGCTCTACGGCGACTGCTCGCACGGCAGACGTCCGTATTTCGGCGGCGCAATGGAACCGGTGGGCGCGAATGAAATGTATGAGGAGTTTGTGAAGTATGTAAGGGAACAGGGAATACATACGGAAACAGGCGAGTTCGGCGCGGATATGAAGGTCACGCTTACAAATGACGGACCTGTAACGATTGTGCTGGAAAGTAAAAACAGGTGAAAAATGTATAAGACATTGTTAGATTTAGAAAACAGTTTTTTTAAGCTGAAATACATATCGGACAGAAAATGGCTTGACAGAATACTGCATAATGATTTTCGCGAATGCGGTAAGTCGGGGGTCTTGTTTAATAAGCGGTATTACCGCACATCTGTGTGGGTAAATGAAGGTAATCTGAAACTGCTTTTTCATCAGGCAACTGAATTGAGAAATAAGCTGTAATAATGATATTTAATATTGAAAACTTTATAGAAAAATGTTATACTAAATAAAAACAATTATGGAGGAACTATTATGCAGAATGAAACGGTAATTGTGCTTGACTTCGGAGGTCAGTATAATCAGCTTATAGCCCGCAGAGTGCGTGAATGTAACGTGTACTGCGAGGTTATGTCATATAAAAATGACATTGAAAAAATCAAAGCGAAAAATCCTGTCGGAATTATTTTCACAGGCGGACCGAACAGCGTATATGACGAAAATTCGCCGCATTATGACAAGGCGATTTTTGAGCTTGGCATACCAATTTTGGGTATTTGCTACGGCAGTCAGCTTGTCGCATATTCTTTGGGTGGTCATGTCGCTACCGCGCCTGTGAGCGAATACGGTAAAACGGAAATAACAACCTCTGACAGCCTGCTGTTTAAAGATGTTGACAATAACACAATAGTCTGGATGAGCCATACCGATTACATAGACAAAATCCCCGAAAACTTTAAAATTACCGCATATTCAAAGGATTGCCCGTGCGCGGCGTACGAGAACGCAGAGAAGAAAATTTATGCGGTGCAGTTCCACCCCGAGGTAAACCATTCAGTTCAGGGTCAGCAGATGTTAAAGAATTTCCTGTTCAATGTCTGCGGCTGTAAGGGTGATTGGAAAATGAGCGATTTTGCAAAGCGTTCTATTGAGGCTTTGCGGGAAAAAATCGGTGACGGCAAGGTGCTTTGCGCGCTCTCAGGCGGCGTTGACAGCTCCGTTGCGGCGATAATGCTCCATAAAGCGGTCGGAAAACAGCTTACATGCGTGTTTGTCGATAACGGGCTTCTCAGAAAAAACGAGGGCGACGAGGTTGAGACGCTTTTCAGGAATCAATTCGATATTAATTTGATACGCGCTAACGCGCAGGATTTGTTCTTGGGCAAGCTTGCAGGCATTACTGAGCCTGAGCGCAAGCGTAAGATTATCGGTGAGGAATTTATCCGCGTGTTTGAAGCGGAAGCGAAAAAAATCGGTAAGGTTGATTTTCTTGTTCAGGGCACTATATACCCCGACGTTATTGAGTCGGGCGCAGGCGATGCGGCTGTTATAAAGAGCCATCACAATGTCGGCGGTCTGCCGGAGCATGTTGATTTTAAAGAAATTGTCGAGCCGTTAAGGGATTTGTTTAAAGATGAGGTAAGACAGCTTGGTATTGAGCTGGGACTTCCCGAAAAATTTGTGTGGCGTCAGCCCTTCCCCGGTCCCGGACTTGCTGTAAGGGTAATCGGCGAGATTACAGAGGATAAGCTGGCAATATTGCGAGACGCTGACGCGATTTTCCGCAAGGAAATAGCAAACGCAGGTCTTGACAGAAGTATAAATCAGTATTTTGCGGTTATTACTGATATGCGAAGCGTCGGCGTTATGGGCGACGGCAGGACGTATGATTATACGCTTGCACTACGCGCCGTTACAACAACCGACTTCATGACCGCCGATTGGGCAAGAATTCCCTACGATGTCCTCGAAAAAGCGTCGAATAGAATTGTAAACGAGGTAAAACACGTAAACCGCCTCGTCTACGATATAACAAGTAAACCCCCTGCTACAATTGAGTGGGAATAACGCTTGAAGCGTTATAAACCGCATAGGTAAGCCGTTTTTGAAAACGTGATACTGAAAATGGCAACACTTTGGCAACATTTGAATTATTCATAAAAATAAGAGCTAACTGATTTTTGTAATCGGTTAGCTCTTTTATAATGTACTAAAGCTATTTTTTAGATTTTTTTAGAGATTTAACCAATGCATCGCTGAGGTCTTGTGATGGAATTATTTTGTGCCACTTTCCGGAAGTATCAAATTTAGGATAATTATATCGCCATTGGTCATATTCTTCTTGGGTGATTTCACCCTTTCGGAGCTTTGTAGATTCTTTCTCCCATGCGGAGAACATCTCAAACATAGATGAAAAAGTTGTACTATTGGACTTGCTTAATCGCAAACAAACTTCCCCGTCTATGTTTCCGATATTAAGACCATATAAATCCTCTAATGCAAACAGAGTGTGCATTAAGCCTACATAGCTTTCAATATTAGGAACATCTAAGGCTGACGGAGAAACCTCTAACACCCTTGCAAGGTCATTAACTAAATTCTCTTTGGGTTTTCTTGTCCCTGCCTCATATTGAGCCATACGGACATCTGCTGCCCTTTCAGGAAAACCGACTGCAAGACCTAACCATTTCTGCGTCATACCACGCAGATTGCGTATAAACCGTATTCTTTCTCCAATAGCCATAAAATCACCTCTGTTTATATATTGTAATCAGTATAACATATATGTTTAGTGCTTGTCAAGATAATATAAACAAAAAAGTTTAATTTTTGTAATAAAAACTCTTGACATAAACATAAATGTTTAGTATGATATAAATAAACTTAAACAAATAAGTTTAAAAAGTGAATGACCGTCCGAGCAGATATATCCCGCCAAGACGTCGTCGAAGCAAGCTCCGTAGCAATCGCTTCCGTATAAATACGAAAGCTCAAACACTGCGCTGCTTCTCCTCTTTCCCAAAAAGCGCAAGTCGCTTTTCGGGATACCCTGAGACGACCGAGCGTTTGTTATATAACAAAACGGCACAGCGCCAAACAAGGTTGCCTGTCAGGAAACTGTATCGGATAGAACGGCAAAAATAAAAATTATTATAGAAAGAAGGTATAAAATGGTAAATAACAAATTTATGACGGCAGATGATGTTGCTGAAGAATTAGGCATTTCAAAATCCCACGCTTACAAAATAATGAGAGAACTCAATTCTGAATTGAGAAAGATGGGGAAACTCACGATTGCCGGAAAGGTAAACAGAAACTATTTTTTGAAAAAGCTGTGCTTCGACGATAACGGAGGTGATAAAAGTGCCCGTTTATAAGGACTTAAAAACAAATACATGGCGAGCCATATATCGTTATACCGATTGGAACGGCGAACGCAAGCAATCGCAGAAACGGGGTTTTGCTACTAAGCGTGAAGCGCAGGCGTGGGAGCGTGAGCAGCTTAATAAAGCAAAATCAGATTTGGACATGACATTTGAAAGCTTTGCACAGACCTATTCCGAAGATATGAAAATGCGTATTAAAGAAAATACTTGGCATACAAAAGAACATATCATGCGGACAAAGATATTGCCTTATTTCAAAAATAAAAAGATGTGTGATATTTGCCCGAAAGATATTATTGCATGGCAAAATGAAATGATGAACGCAAAACATAACAGAAAGCCGTATTCTCCTGTATATCTGAAAACTCTGCATAATCAGCTTAGCGCAGTATTCAATCATGCAGTACGGTTTTACGGCTTATCGTCTAATCCTGCCGCAAAGGTTGGAAATATGGGTAAGGAAAAGAGCAGAGAAATGCAGTTTTGGACGCAGGAAGAATATGAAAAGTTTTCAGAAGCTATGATGGATAAGCCTATGTCGTACTATGCTTTTGAAATTCTGTATTGGTGCGGTATTCGTGAGGGTGAACTGCTTGCGCTCACACCATCAGACTTTGATTTTGAAAAAGGCACGCTGTCAATTTCAAAATCATACCAAAGATTAAAAGGCAGAGATGTTATAACAGAGCCGAAAACACCAAAAAGCAACAGAATTATAAAAATGCCTGATTTTCTGATTGAAGAAATACAGGAATATATAAATCTGTTATATGAAGCAGAACCGAATGACAGACTGTTTGAAGTAACAAAAAGCTATTTATATAATGAGATGAAACGAGGTACAAAAGCATCGGGAGTAAAACGTATCAGAATACATGACCTTCGTCATTCTCATATATCGCTTTTGATTGAAATGGGATTTTCAGCAGTTGCAATCGCTGACCGAGTGGGACACGAAAGTATAGATATTACATATCGTTACGCTCACCTGTTTCCAACAACTCAAACAGAAATGGCAGATAAATTAAATCATATCAGAATAGGAGATGAAGAAAATGTCAGCAAAAAATCTTGATAAAAAGAACAGATGGAGAAATGTAATTGTTTCATTCCGAGTATCGCCGGAAGAAAGCGAGGACTTAAACAGACGTGTGAAGCTGTCAGGGCTTAATAAACAGGATTATATAATTAAACGCTTGTCGGAACGTGATATTATCGTTCAGGGTAATCCGAGAGTATTCAAGGCTTTGCGTAATCAAATGACAGAGATTTTAACAGAACTGCGACGAATAGAAAGATGTTCGGAAATCAGTGATGAATTTCTTGATATACTTGAAATTGTCGCAAGAACTTACAATGGATTGGAGTGTGATAATAATGACAAATAAAAATACGACTGTCTTGGAAACATCTGTTAGCGCAGATGAAAGACAGCCGAATGTGATTAACACTGATGATATTATATCAGATAATTCGACAGAAAGCAATAGTTATGACGAATATATCCGTCAGGAAATGCTGAATAGCATAAATCCGTACTATCTGAAAACTGTACCTATGAGCAAATTATATGACAATGTGTATCAGAGTAAGCCGCCGATAATAGACGGCTTACTCTATCCCGGAATTTACTTGTTCGTAGGCGCGCCTAAGATTGGAAAGAGTTTTTTAATGGCGCAGCTTGCGTATCATGTGAGTACAGGCACAGAGCTTTGGGGATATGAAGTAAAAAAAGGTGCGGTGTTATATCTTGCACTTGAAGATGATTACCGCAGATTGCAGGAAAGATTTTATAGAATGTTCGGTACGAACCGCACAGAGAATTTATATTTATCGGTGTCAGCCAATCAGCTTGGCAGCGGTCTTTATGAGCAATTAACAGGTTTTATAGGCGAGCATAAGGACACAGCACTGATTATTATTGATACTCTGCAAAAAGTCAGAGAATGTGGTGGTGATAAATATAGCTATGCCGGTGATTATGAGATTATCAATAGCTTAAAGAAATTTACTGATAATTATGGAGTTTGTCTGTTGCTTGTTCATCACACGAGAAAGCAAACGGCTGACGATAAATTCGATATGATTTCGGGAACAACAGGTTTGCTCGGTGCGGCAGATGGGGCGTTTCTTTTACAGAAAGAAAAACGGACAAGCAACGCCGCTACACTTGAAGTATCGGGCAGAGATCAGCAAGACCAAAAGCTGTATCTCAAGCGTAATACCGAGATTTTGCTGTGGGAGCTGGAACGGACAGAAACGGAGCTTTGGAAAGAGCCGCCAGAGCCGCTACTTGAAAAGATTTCAAAAATCTTTTCTTCGGGCAGTACGGAATGGAACGGCACGGCAACGGAACTTTGCTCCGTTCTTCAGCTTGATATTCAGCCTAATGCTCTTACACGAAAGCTGAATGTTAATGCTGGGCGGCTGTATAACGAATACGGTATCTGTTATGAAAACAGTCGCAGCCGAAGCGAGCGAACAATACGACTTGTAAGATTGCCGTAGGCGTGACGATATGTGACGGTGTGACGATATTTTCAGCAGTGGGTACGGTATCAAAAATACCGTCACTATCGTCACACACCGTCACGGATAAAGTTTTTCGGGGTGCAGGGGGCTTTTTTCAAAAAGCCGCCTTGCCCTTCGGAGAACGCAAAACCCGCTTGCGGGTCGCATTTTTGATAGGCTTGCCTGTCAAAAGTGCTTTTGCGTTACTCTTGGCAAGAGTAACAGAACCGAGAAAGTACTATGTTTAAGAGAAGGGAGACTAACTATTAAAAGTCAAGACCTAAAATGAAAAAAGTATAGAAAATTTT
>CAJUEZ010000011.1 GCA_910585485.1 uncultured Clostridia bacterium | reverse complement strand
CCCTTTGAAGTGATTGAAACAATCAAAATGATTGATGATGAAAATCTTGATATAAGAACTATTACGATGGGTATATCACTAAAAAGCTGCGCAGGACCTGACATAGACGAGGTATGTGATAAAATATATAACAAGATAACATCATATGCCAAGGATCTTGTTAAAACAGGCGAGGATATAGAAAAGCAGTTTGGTATTCCGATTATAAACAAGAGAATTTCCGTAACTCCTATTGCGACTTTGGTAGACGCGCTTGAAGAGCCTACAATTGAAAAGTGTGTTAAAATAGCCAAAACTCTTGACAAGGCGGCTAAAACAACAGGTGTTAATTTTATAGGCGGATACACGGCTCTTGTACACAAAGATTATACAAACGGAGAAAGAATACTGATAGAGTCAATACCGAAGGCGCTTGCGTCAACAGACCTTGTGTGCTCAAGTGTGAATGTCGGTTCAACAAGAGCCGGGATAAATATGAACGCTGTACGGCAGATGGGTCAAGTTATAAAAGAAGCGGCTCGCTTAACTGCTGATACGCAGGGATTCGCATGCGCCAAGCTTGTTGTATTCTGCAACGCTGTGGAGGACAATCCCTTTATGGCAGGCGCTTTTCTCGGCGAAGGCGAGGGCGAATGTGTAATTAATGTAGGAGTATCGGGACCCGGTGTTGTCAAATGCGCTCTTGAGAAGGTCAAAGGCGAGGATTTTGGCGTAGTTGCCGAGACAATAAAAAAGACTGCGTTTAAAATTACAAGAATGGGTCAGCTTGTGGCGCAAGAGGCATCTAAGCGTCTCGGAGTGCCGTTTGGAATTGTTGATTTATCACTTGCTCCGACTCCGGCAGTCGGAGATAGTGTCGCGTATATACTGGAGGAAATGGGACTTGAAAAGTGCGGAACACATGGCACTACCGCCGCTCTTGCGTTGCTTAACGATGCTGTTAAGAAAGGCGGAATAATGGCTTCAGGTTACGTTGGAGGACTTTCGGGCGCGTTTATTCCGGTGAGCGAGGACGCGGGAATGATTTCGGCGGCAAAAGACGGAGTTCTTACTCTTGAAAAGCTTGAAGCAATGACATGCGTATGCTCGGTAGGACTTGATATGATAGTAATACCCGGTGATACAACAGCGGAGACAATTTCCGCTATTATAGCTGACGAAGCGGCTATAGGAATGGTAAATACCAAAACGACCGCTGTCAGACTAATACCCGCTCCGGGCAAGTCAGAAGGAGATGTTGTGGAATTTGGCGGACTTTTGGGCACAGGCCCGGTAATGAAAGTTAAGGGTTATTCCAGCGCTGAATTTATTCAGAGAGGCGGACGTATACCCGCGCCGCTGCAAAGTCTTAAGAATTAACCCGAAAGACAATGTCTGTAAAAGGAGGTTTGTGAAATGGAAGATTTGATTATGAAAATAATCGATATAGAGGACAAAGCTCAGGAGGTTATAAGAGAGGCAAAAAAGGCAGACGCTGAACTTGAAGACAGAATCACAAGCGAAACCAAGAAGCTTGAGACTGACATTACAAGGAAAATGGAAGCTAAAAATGCTCTTCTCAAACAAATGGAAGAGGAGGATGCCGATAAAAAAATTGACGCTATAACCTCTGATACAAATAAGCATTTATCCGAACTTGAGGAAAAATATAAAGCCAATAAAGATAAGTGGGTAACTGAGATAGTAGGGAACATTATTGGAATGTAAGTCAGAATAAAATCGCTCGGCTAACCGCTTTTTCAAGGACCGTATAAACGCACGGCGCTTTGTGTAAACAAAAGGAGGCAATCCAAACGGTTTTCGGGAAGACTTTGAAAGGAGTTCAAAGGTAATAATGGGCGTGGAATACAGTGCTGTCGCCGCAAAACTAAAGGCGATGTATTCAAAATTTCTTACACATGATGATTATGAGGAAATGCTTACTAAAAAAAGCGTGAATGATGTGTGCAGTTATCTGAAGTCAACAGAGGGCTACAGAGATGTCCTTGCGGATGTTAACGAGCAGAATATTCACCGCGGTACTATGGAAATTATGCTTGATCAGGAAATTATAGACGAGTATATACGTCTGTATAATTTTATGGACCATAGTCATCGTAATTTAATGAGTTTTTGGTTTGTAAACCGCGAAGTGGAATTTTTAAAACGTGAAATACGCCATATTTATACTCATGAGGAACGAAGCAGTGATGAGACTGATATGGGAAAATTCAACGCGTTTTTTGAGACACATACAAAAATAGACAGAGAAGTTATGCGAAACGCAAAATCTCTTTCCGATTGTATTGCCGCTTGCAGGAATACACCTTATGCGGAGCCTCTTAAAAGAGCGGAGAATATTGAAGCGGATTTTTTCTCAATGGGTATGATGTTAGATTCTTATTACTATGTCTCAATGTGGCGTTCAACAAGCAAGACGCTTAAAGGAGAGCAGGCAAAGCTGTTTAAGAAACTGATAGGAAGTAAGCTTGATATGCTTAATCTGATGTGTATTTACAGAGGGAAGAAGTATTTTGATTTTAAAAATGAAATTATTTTCACATATCTGCTGCCTGTGCGTTACAGGCTGACAGAAGAGATTTTAAAGCGTCTTGTTAACGCTGAGAATACTGAGAAATTTATTGAAACGGTAAATTCTTTAACACCATACGGCGCTTTATTTGAAAATTGTGAAAACGAAAGATTTCCCGAAGAGAATTTCAGGTATATTTATAATAAATTAGCAAAAAGTATATTTGTAAATCATAGCGAAACTATGGTTGCCATATATGCCTATCTGGAACTCAAAGAAGCGGAAATCAATAATATAACTACAATAACGGAGGGAATAAGGTATAATCTTAATTCCGATTCAATCCGTGAGCATATTGGTATAGAGTAGAGGAGGGAAAAAATGGCTATAACTAAGATGAAAGCCGTAACAATAGCAGGTCAGATTGATGAATTTGACAGTATTGTGGAGAAATATGTTTACGGCAGAGATATTCATCTGGAAAATGCCATGTCTGTCCTGAGCAATAAGGGCAGGCTTGTCGAATTTGAGGAGAACAATGAATATGATACTGCCGCCAAAAGCGCTTTGTCAATTATGAAACTGGCGAATTATAATGTCAGTCCAAAAAAGATTGCACCTGAAAGTACAACTCTTGAGGATATGCAAAAGCTGATTGATGAGGTTAATCAAAACATAGAATCGGAGCAGAAGCAAAGTGAAGAACTATCGGAAAAGATTGATAAAAATAACGCGGTCATAGAAAAAATGAATCTGATGATTGATATGGACGTGGATCTATCAAGACTTTTCAAGTTTGAATTTGTAGGCTGGAAATTCGGACGTATTTCGAGAACCGGCTATAAAACGCTTACTACTTATTTGGAAGATTTAGAAACATTCTTTATAAAAACTGCCGAGAACACTTCGGATATATGGGGATTTTATTTTGTTCCGCTTTTAAAAGAGCAGAAAATAGAAGAAGTTTTTAATTCTTTGTATTTTGAGAATGTTGAAATTGACTGTGGATATAAAGGAACTCCGTATGAGATTAAGCAGGAAATGCTAAAAGAAAATCAGCGGCTTAAGGCTCAAATAGAAGAGATAAGCAGAAAAACAGCGGATACGCTGTCAAGCTATGCTGATAGATTATGCGGGATTTATAATCTTGCAAAAAAGCGATTGCAATTTTCTCAGGTAAGGCGAAATGCCGTACATGGAGACATGTTCTTTTATGTGGTTGGCTGGATGGAGGAGAAAAGCGCTCTTTCTTTGGAAAATGAAATAAATGACTCCGGGGAAACGGTAATGTTCTATGTTGAAGACCCCGAGAACGTGAAAAACATGCAGCCACCGACAAAACTTAAAAATAATCCCGTATTCAAGCCGTTTGAGATGTTTGTAAAAATGTATGGACTTCCAAGCTACAGCGAGATTGACCCTACCGCGATTCTTGCGGTGACTTATATATTGTTTTTCGGCATAATGTTTGGAGATGTCGGGCAAAGCCTTCTTCTCTCTATCGCGGGCTTTATAGTGTATAAGCTGAAAAAATGGGATTTGGGCGGAATAGTTGGAATGGTTGGCTTATCGGGTATTGTGTTTGGATTCGTTTACGGAAGCTTTTTCGGAAATGAGGAAATCTTGCCCGAACTGCTGCATACGACAGCGTTTCGTCCTATGGAGCAAATAACGTTTATGCTCGGCGGAACAATAGCTATGGGAGTTCTGATAATTATTTTTGGAATGATTGTAAACGTGATAAATGCGGTAAAAAGCCGAGATACCGGCGAAGCGTTGTTTGGACACAACGGTATCGCGGGACTGGTATTTTATATAAGCGTGCTTTTAATGGCGGGAAACATGTTCCTGAAATGGGGAATACCAAATACGGTATTTGTCGCTTTAATAGTTCTTTCGCTGCTTGCCATGTATATGTGTGAGCCGTTGGGGAAACTGGTAAAAGGAAAAAAGAACTGGTTTCCGAAAAGCGGAATGTACTTTGTGGAAAATTTCTTTGAGTTATTTGAAGTGGTACTGAGCTTTTTTACAAATACAATATCATTTTTACGAATAGGCGCTTTTGCTATAGTTCATGTCGGAATGATGATGGTTGTTGCCATACTCGCCAAGAACGGAGGAGTAAGCGGAGCGGTTGTTCAGGTAATCGGCAACGCGCTTGTAATGGTGCTTGAAGGACTGATTGTCGGTATTCAGGTTTTGCGTCTTGAATATTATGAGATGTTTTCAAGATATTTCACAGGTCGCGGAAGAGAATTTGTATCTCTCAGAGATAAATAATTATACTAAAGTTTCTTTTGCCCCGATAAAGAGCGGGGTGTTAAATGACCCTTAAGGGTAAATATAAATGTATTTTTGGAGGTAATTACAATGTTAATGACAATATTATTTGCTTTGATAGCGCTTACGGTTATAGTACCTGTAGTTTTATACTACAGAACAGGAAAAGGCAAGAAGTGCTTATTAATGAACGCGGTTTCATTCTTTACAGTTCTTGGCGCGGCGGTTATATGCACTCTTGGCGGAGGTATAAACGCGCTTGCAGCAGGTGAAGCGGCAGGTATAACGGTAGGAGAGGGTTTGAAATTTATCGGCGCGGCTCTTTCGACGGGTCTTAGCGGCGTCGGCGGCGGTATCGCGGTTGCTTCAGCGGCTTCAGCGGCTATCGGAGCCATGAGTGAGAATGAGAAAATTATGGGTAAAACGCTTATATTTGTTGCTCTGGCAGAAGGTATAGCGCTTTACGGTCTTGTAATTTCTATCCTCATACTTAACGGTTAAATTACAAAAAAAGGACGCGTGTTTTATGAAGATGTATTTAATCAGTGATAACATTGACACGCAGATTGGAATGCGCCTTGTCGGTATTGACGGGTGCGTTGCACATGACGCGGAAACTATCACAGAGGAAATCAAAAAGGCTGTTTCGGATTCAGAACTGGGTATTTTGATATTTACGGAAAAGGCTGCCGCTATGGTTAAGAATTATCTTGATAATCTTAAATTGACGCTGCATACTCCGCTTATAATTGAGATACCCGACCGTCACGGAAGCCGTGATATTGCTGAGAGTATAAACAGAATGGTTCAGGAATCTATAGGACTGAAACTATAAATTCTTCCGCTTGTAAAACGGCGGGAAGCATTTAAAGCGGATAGAGAATGAAATTCCCTTCATGCTTTAAATACGCAGCAGGGAGGTAATAAGTGTGGAAACCAATAATTTAACTGAAAAATTAAATACTTTTACATCGTTTGTTCTTCAAGACGCTCAGGAAAAACGTGAAAAATTGCTTGAGGACGTTGAAAAAGAATATTCGAAGAAACTTGATGAAAGCGAAACCAGTATTTTGCAAAGCGCTTACGAGAATATACAGCAGAATATCCATGACTCTAAAAAAGAAGCGAACGCGAGAGTTTTGCATGTTCAGATGGAATCAAGAAAAAAGCTGATATTAAAGAGAGAAGAAATTATAAATGAGATAATGGAACTTTCGCGCAAGAGACTGAATGAATTTGCAAAGAGCGACGAATACGAAGAATGGCTGCTTTCAAAGATTAAAAAGGCATTGGAGGAAGTGGGAAAAGGTTCCAAGACTGTGTATATTTCATCCGATGATATTGGACTAAAGGAAAAAATCGAACAGCTTCCCCAAATGTCAAAAATTAATGTAGAAGTAACACCTGAGCGTAACTTTATAGGCGGCGCAAAGGTACTTAACACAGATAGAAAAGTTGCTGTTGATTATTCGTTCGGAGAAATGCTTTCTTTGCAGAAACAAGCATTTTTGCAGTCGAGCGGTTTGGCTTTAAGCTGAGACAAAAGAAAGGAATGACTATATATGGCTAATACAAAAGGTCAGATATTTGGTATAAACGGACCTGTCGTTAAGGTCAAAGGCTCTGATTCTTTTGAGATGCAGGAAATGGTATATGTAGGAGAGGAAGAGCTTATAGGCGAGGTAATAGGCGTGACTTCCGATACCACCATTGTTCAGGTTTACGAGGAGACGACAGGACTAAAAAAGGGCGAAAAAGTATCAGGCACGGGCGGACCGCTTTCAATAACGCTTGCGCCGGGAATACTTTCAAATATTTTTGACGGTATAGAAAGACCTCTGAAGGATATAAAAAATCTTTCAGGAGCGTTTATCGGACGCGGACTAAAGGTTGAGAATTTGGACGAGGAGAAAAAATGGAATGTCGAAATAAAAGCCTCTGCGGGTGATTGGGCGGAGAGCGGTGATATAATTGCCGTTGTTCAGGAAACAAGTCTTATTGAGCATAGAATAATGATTCCGCCGAATGTAAAAGGAACAATAGAATGGATTGCGCCGAGCGGCGAGTATACAATTTCCGATACGATTGCGAAGATTAAGTATGAAGGCGAATTTACGGAAATTAAGATGAAGCAGAAATGGCCAATAAAACAGCCCAGACCGTATAATGAGCGTCAGCCTATTTCAAAACCGCTCGTTACGGGTCAGAGAGTTATAGACACTATGTTCCCTTTGGCAAAGGGAGGAGCGGCAGCGATTCCGGGAGGCTTTGGAACAGGAAAAACAATGACTCAGCATCAGCTTGCAAAATGGTGTGACGCTGATATTATTGTGTATATAGGCTGTGGAGAACGCGGAAACGAAATGACGCAGGTACTTGATGAGTTTTCTGAACTTATCGACCCTAAGTCGCAAAGACCGCTGCTTGACAGAACAGTGCTTATTGCAAACACTTCAAATATGCCTGTCGCGGCGCGTGAAGCGAGTATATACACAGGTGTTACCATAGCTGAGTATTATCGCGATATGGGTTATGATGTCGCGCTGATGGCAGACTCCACATCGCGTTGGGCAGAGGCTCTGCGTGAAATATCCGGACGTTTGGAGGAAATGCCCGCGGAAGAAGGATTCCCGGCATATCTTGCTTCTCGTCTTTCAGCGTTTTATGAGCGCGCGGGGTATGTGACAAATCTTAACCAAAGTGAGGGGTCGGTTTCGATAATAGGCGCGGTATCGCCGCAGGGCGGTGACTTTTCCGAGCCTGTAACGCAGAATACAAAGCGATTTATACGCTGTTTTTGGGCGCTTGATAAATCATTGGCATATTCGCGTCATTATCCCGCAATTCAGTGGCTGTCGAGTTATAGTGAATATATAAGTGAACTTGAAGACTGGTACAGAAAAAATGTTTCCGCTGATTTCATGGAAAAGAGAAATACTATGATGTCAATTTTGCAGGAGGAAAGCAGTCTGATGGAGATAGTTAAGCTTATTGGCGCCGACGTGCTTCCCGACAGTCAAAAGGCAACTTTGGAAGTTGCAAAAACAATAAGAGCCGGATTCTTGCAGCAAAACGCTTTCCATGCGGACGATACATATGTTCCGCTGGAAAAACAGAATAAAATGATGGACATAATTTTGCTTTTTGACAAACGTATAAAAGAATGTGTTGAAAAGGGAATTGTGCTTTCAAAGGTATCTCAAAGTGGCATTTCAGAAGATATAATAAGAATAAAATACACAATCGGAAATGAGAATATTGACGGACCTTTCCATGAGATGGAAAGAAAAATAAATGAAGTGTTCGATAATCTGATTGCCGCGCACGAATGTTGATGAAAGGGTGTGTGATTAAATGCCAATAGAATATATGGGACTTAATAATATTCAGGGACCGTTGGTAGTCATTGACGGAGTGAACGATACTTTTTATGAAGAAATGGTAACTGTTACGCTTGATGACGGAAGTAAGAGAATCGGACGTGTTATTGAAATTTCCGGTGACAAAGCAGTGATACAGGTATTTGAGGGTACATCCAATTTGTCACTCACCAATACAAGAACAAAGTTTATAGGAGAGCCTATGCGTCTTCCGCTTTCAAAGGAAATGTTGGGCAGAACACTGGACGGTATCGGCAGACCTATAGATGGTTTGGGTGATTATTTCGCCGATGAGGTGCGTGATGTTAACGGTCAGCCGATAAATCCTGTTTCAAGAGAATACCCGAATAACTTTAT
The DNA here is from genome assembly GCA_910585485.1 of uncultured Clostridia bacterium. Lineage (GTDB taxonomy): Bacteria > Bacillota > Clostridia > UBA1381 > UBA1381 > Hominilimicola. The sequence continues at coordinate 52,005 of CAJUEZ010000011.1, read as the reverse complement.
TCAGACGGGAATTTCATCAATAGATTGTCTGGCAACTCTTATAAGAGGTCAGAAACTCCCTATTTTTTCAGGCGATGGTATGCCTCATGACGACCTTGCCGTGCAGATTGCGCGTCAGGCAAAGGTAGTTGACGCTGATGATAAAGACGGTGATAAATTCGCTATTGTATTCGCGGCTATGGGAGTTAAGCATGATGTCGCGAACTATTTCAAGAAGTCATTTGAAGAAAGCGGCGTTTTGAGTAAGGTTGTAATGTTTTTAAATCTTTCAAACGACCCTGTGGTTGAGAGAATTATTACTCCGCGCTGCGCGCTGACAACGGCTGAATATCTTGCTTTTAAGCATGATATGCATGTTCTTGTAATACTTACTGATATGACCTCATACGCGGAGGCTTTGCGTGAGGTTTCATCATCAAAAGGAGAAATCCCTTCAAGAAAAGGATTCCCCGGTTATCTGTACAGTGATCTCGCGTCACTTTATGAACGCGCGGGTATTATAGGCGGAGCAAAAGGCTCTGTCACACAGGTTCCGATACTTACAATGCCTAACGATGATATAACTCATCCTATTCCGGATTTGACGGGTTATATAACGGAGGGACAGATAGTTCTCGGCAGAGATTTAAGTCTTAAGGGAGTGTATCCTCCGGTATCAATACTTCCTTCATTGTCGCGTCTGATGAAAGACGGAATAGGAGAGGGATTTACCCGCGAGGATCATCCGGACCTTTCAAATCAGCTTTTTGCAGCGTATTCAAAGGTTGAGGACGCAAAGAGTCTTGCGTCTGTTATAGGCGAAGATGAACTTTCCGACATGGATAAAAAATATATAGCGTTCGGAAGGGCTTTTGAAGAGGAGTTTTTGTCTCAGGGTAAATATGAGAACAGAAGTATAAGCGATACGCTTAATCTCGGATGGAAGCTGTTGGGCATGCTGCCAAAGAGCGAACTTGACCGCGTAAGCGATAAAATGTTGGAGAAATATTACAAGCCTGAATAAATTAAAGCCGTTTTAATGATTAAGAACGCTGTGTATGACATCGTTTATAAAAGCGGTAATCTGATTGTTTTTTCAGCTGTGTTTATACGCGTTTAGCAGACAGGGGGAATATTTTAAAATGCAAAAAAATTTAGCCCCGACAAAGGGAAATTTGATGATGGCAAAAAATACTCTGCGCCTTTCAAAGCAGGGATATGAAATGCTGGACAAAAAGAGAAATATCCTCATCAGAGAAATGATGCTTCTTATCGAGGAGGCAAAAGAAGTGGAGGCGAGGCTTGAGGAAACCTTTGCTTCCGCATATGAGGCGCTTGAATCGGCAAATATCATTATGGGCGTGAGTAAAGTTCAGAGTCTTGCTCGTTCCGCGGTGATTGAGAACAGTGTTAAAATTGATTTAAGAAGCGTTATGGGAGTTGAAATTCCTGTTGTGCGGGCGGAAAAGCCTGAGAAGAGACCGGTTTACGGTTTTTTGGGGACATCTTCGGCGCTTGACGAGGCAAGCGTTAAATTTCGGGAGGTTAAAACAATGACCGTTCGCCTTACTGAAATTGAAAATGCCATATATCGTTTGGCAATGAATATAAAGAAGACGCAAAAGCGCGCAAATGCGCTTGAAAATATCACAATTCCACTGTATGAGGGATTATCAAAAGAAATTCAAAACGCTCTGGAGGAAAAGGAGCGAGAGGAACATACAAGACTTAAAATTATAAAGCGAACAAAAGAAAATAAGTGAAAAATCCACGCTTATATCAGATAATATTAAAACAATAAAGCAAATTGTTTCTTGTAGGAGAACAATTTGCTTTTTGGTTGCTCTGTATGTAGTATTAAAATTTCAGCTATCTTTTCTCCTCCAATTTCGATTTATTTTCATTTTTTCTTCTCCTGCGAATTAGAATTTACTATCATATATGTATATACATTTTTGACATGTCAGATTCGCTGTCGCCTTGTACCATACAAAGAAAATTCCAGCCATAACGCTCATAAAAAGAAGTGTGGTTTATTAAGATATACAAAGCCTTTATTTTTCATATCAGCACATACGTCATTCAATAAGCTCCGGCCATTCCTCTGTGGCTTTTTCTATAATTTCAGGCTTATCAGTGAGCCGTATTATTTGATACTTTTATCCCATAAGTTTATACCCTCTCATCAGTGATTATATGTTCAATTCCGCAATGCTCTGCGCTAAGATATTCTTTCATAAAGCTTGGAAACGCTTTATATTTATTTAAATCTTTTATTGGTATCCAATGCATTTCTTCCTTTGCCCCATATGTGTAACTGTTGCTGTGAAGTTCCTGAGTTCCTCTGGATTTCATTAAAAAATAAAAGCTGATTTCATGGCAATTCAGCCCTTTCAGACTTCCGCTGTTCTCGTTAAAAAAGTTTTCATGAATAACAGCAAGACGGTCTATTTCATAGTGTACGCCAGTCTCCTCGAAAACCTCCCTCAATACCGCGTCCTCAGCCGTTTCTCCCATATGAACACCGCCGCCAACGGAATATAGGTAATTTTCGTTTTTATTACCGATAAAAAGAACACAGTCGTTTTCTATAATAATTGCTCCTGCGCGATACCTAAACCAATTGTTTTCTCTTGTGAATCCGCAATCGTACATATTATTTTCCCTTTCTTCAAAACTCCGATATAATTATATTACTCAAACACATTATTTTCAAGTAATGCTACCAGTTTACTATGAAAAGTGATTAGTATAGTTCCTTATCCTAATCACTTTTCTGATATATGAGTGTATTTTTTTATATGCAATTAGTTTTTCGGAACAGTTTCCCAATCCTTTAGGAATCTATCAATTCCCTTGTCAGTAAGCGGATGATTAATCATCTGAGCGATTACTTTATAAGGAACAGTCGCAATATCGCAGCCTGCTCTTGCGGCATCAATAACATGAATAGGATGTCTGATGCTTGCCGCGATAATTTCAGTTTTAATATCATGAAGCTTGAATATGTCCGCGATTTCCTCAATTAAAATCATGCCGTTTGAACCTATATCGTCAAGTCTGCCAAGGAACGGACTTACGAAAGTAGCGCCGGCACGCGCTGCCAAAAGCGCCTGAGCAGCTGAAAAAATAAGTGTAACATTAGTCTTTATACCAAGCTTTGTAAGCTGCTTAACCGCTTTCAAACCCTCTGCGCACATCGGTATTTTAATAACAATATTCTTGTTGATAGCGGCAAGAGGTTTAGCTTCCTCAATCATTTTGTCAGCTTCAAGAGAGATAACTTCGGCGCTTATAGGACCGTCAACAATAGTAGTAATTTCTTTAACTACCTCAACAAAATCTCTGCCTTCTTTTGCAATCAGCGACGGATTAGTCGTAACGCCGCAAATAACGCCCATATCATTAGCTTGTTTGATTTCATCGACATTGGCTGTATCTACGAATAATTTCATTTTAAATGCCTCCTAATAAATTTTAATAAGTCCATTATACAAAATTTTTTCTTTATAGTCAATAGGCGAGGTGGAAAAAAGAGAATATTCTGCAAAGATAAATCATCGCCTCTTGAAAAATCATTAAATATATGTTATAATATACAATAAATTTAAGGAGGTATAATTATGGCAAAGTTTACATATGAGCCGAGCGGAGTATGTTCGGTGCGAATTGATTTTGAAGTGGAAGACGAAATAGTTAAAAATGTGCGCTTCACGCGCGGCTGTAACGGCAACACGCAGGGAATAGGCGCGCTTGTTGAGGGAATGCGTATTGACGATGTTATAAAACGTCTGAAGGGTACTGACTGTAACGGCAAAGGGACATCTTGCCCCGATCAGCTTGCCCTCGCGCTGGAACTTAGCAAAAATCAGTAATAAAAGCAAATTTTCCTTCATATACTGTATATAGACACTGTATATGGAGGTTTTTTGTTTGCAGATAGTTACTTTAAAGAAAAGTTCAATCATAAGAAACATTACATTTGTATTAATACTTGCTGTCGGGTTTGGCATCATAGCCGTTTCCGGTAATACGCATGCTCCCGTTGAGGAAATGAAGCTGTATTTTGTCGATGCTCAAATGATGCGTCTGATGCCGGTTAAGATAACGATAACTAAGTCGTCTCCGCAGAGGATGGCTCAAAAGGTAATAGATGAACTTATTGAGGGGCGCGATGAAAACCCTAAAATACGGCGTATTATACCGAAAGAAAAACACGGCATGAGTGTGAAAGTAAAAGACGGAATCGCGTATGTGAACATAAAGAAAAGTATTGTGGACAAACATCCTGACGGACGTGATTTGGAAATGCTGACGGTGTATTCGATAGTAAATTCGCTGACAGGTATTGACGGTATTGTAAATGTACGTTTTACCATTGAAGGCAAGATTCAAAAGAAATTTAAAGGCTATATTGATATGAGGGAAACATTTATTCCCGATTATTTCGTATGAAAAAAGCTGCCGCGTTTTGTTTTGCGGCAGCTTTTGCTTTTATGGTAGATTCCGCTAAATAGTCAATATGCCTTCCTCTGATTCAATAAGAAGGAATATTTCCTCCTCACGTCCGTTTTCGGCATTTACATATACTATAAAGTTTTTATTGTTGAAAGCGCCCTTAAACTCATAGCATAAAACTTCTCGCATGCTGTCCTTCGGAACGAGAGCCAGTTTAGTGCCCGAAACCTCAAGACCGGTTGAAATTTTTGACTGAGCCTCCTCCATGGAAAGGGCGGGAGCGGTAAGTTCTCTTTGCTCGTGGTTCATCAGATAGCCCTTTGATTCCATACCCACAATATCACCTGTGTCAAGAGCGACACGAACTTTTACAAGGTCGCTGTAGCAGGTGACATTATCCTGAACATAAGCGAAATTGATTGTGGCGATTCCGCCTGATTTTTCATAATAGCTGCTCTGCATGCTGTAAAAACCATTCTTTTGAAGGAATTGACCGGCTTTTTCAGTTGCCTCGTCAATACTTAGTCTTTCGCCATCGACATTTTTACTGTTCAGATATGAAAGAACATATCCGCCTTTTTTCGTTATGCTTATGGAAATCTGACCATCGCCGTTGTCTTGTATAAAAGTGTAGGACTGAATCGCGGTGTTTTCTGAAAGTCCTTCAAAAGTAAGTTCAGCGTTATTTCCAAGAAAATCTTCCGCTCTTGAAAGTGCCTCCTCCTGAGAGATGTCATCGGAATTTTTAAGCATTGCCGCTTCTCTGTTTTCGATGTGTTCTGAAAAAGGTCCGTCATAGATAAGGGACGGGTATGCGTCAAATGATTTTTCAACGTTTTCAAAATCTTCTAAAATATTGTTTCCGGCAGCGTCGGCAACTGTTCCGCGCTTTTTTGAATTTATATCGGAAATAACGATTTCACCGCTGTAAATTCTGTTTTCAATATCTATAAGAGTATCTTTTAAATTTGAAGCGTATTCATTCATTGAGGCGAGGTTGTCATATTCTTCCTGGGAAATTTCCTGACCGTTTATCATAGACTGAGAGAGAACGTATGTGTAATCTCCAACCTGTGAAAGGAATTTTGATGTGTTGTCAAGCTGTACCTCGGAAGTTGGAAGCTGTCCGAAGCAAGATTTTGCCTCGGCACTTTCACGAAATATATCGCTTGATAATTTTGCAAGCTGAGCCGGACTTTTTGTGAGTTGAGCCTTGCTTAAAAGAATGTCGATATTATCTACGTATCCGACAAGTTCATGAAATGCTCGGTTATACTGATTTTCGTTTGTCAATTCAAGAGCTTTAGCGTTTTTTGTGGCTGTAAATCCCCAAATGACTGCCGCGATAATACCGGCGATTAGTATGGTATATAGCCATACATGAATGGTTTTGCTTTTTCCCATTTTTATCTTCCTTTCTAACTACAAAATCTGTGTTTGCCGATTTTTACAATCAGCGGACGCGACCAAATCCACTTGTTTGTGGCGGTGTCGGGATTAAAATAATATATCGCGCCGCCTGATGGGTCCCAGCCGTTTAAGGCATCGTTACAAGCTTTATACACACTGGAATTTTCGGCGATTGGAACATTTATCTGACCATCGCTCACTGCAGTGAAGGCTCCGGGTTGATATATTACTCCTGAAATGGTGTTTGGAAAAGACGAATGTCTGACTCTGTTTAAAATAACAGCTGCGACAGCCACCTGTCCTTCATATGGTTCTCCGCGCGCTTCTCCGTTTACCGCTCGAGCAAGAAGCTGCTTATCGTTTGCGGACGCGTTTACCGCGTATGCTCTGTTTCCGGGAACATAGTAAACTGCCGCCGCCGTTAAAAACATAACTGCCAATGTAACAGATAGTATTTTTTTCATATATACTTCCTCCTTATGGATTTTTCTTTAGTATTTCCAAATGAAAGACAAAAATATGTATTGAAATCGAAAAAATGTTAATACTTAGAAAGAAGACATAAACGAGGATATATAAGGAGAGAGCGGTATGAATAAAATAATAGCGGCATTTGCTGTGGCGCTGTGTATGACTGCGTTTGTCACAGCCTATTCTGACAATGTGCAGACTGATTTGCAGAGTAATATGATTCGTTTACATATAATAGCAAATAGTGACAGTGACGAGGATCAGGCGGTAAAACTTAAAGTGCGTGACGCGGTTTTAAAGGAAACAGGAAGTAAGATAGCTGACAGTGACGAGGAAATCTGCAAGGATAATATTGCGAATAACCTTGACGAAGTGAAGAAAATAGCCGATAGGGTTCTGGAGGAAAATGGTTTTGATTATAAGTCTTACGCACAGTACGGGAAATTTCCGTTTCCCGAAAAATCATATAAATCAATGACTCTTCCGGCGGGAGATTATTATGGGGTTCGTATAGTTCTTGGAGAGGGAAACGGACATAATTGGTGGTGTGTTATGTATCCGCCATTGTGTTTTAAAGAAGGTAAGGAGGCACAGCTCAGCAGAGAGAGTGAAAAAATTCTTCGGGAAAAGCTGGATAAAGATACGTATGATATTATAACAAAAAAAGATGATAAGGTAGTCGTAAAATTTAAAATTGTGGAATTTGTGCAGAGCATAAAGCAAAAAATGAGAAGGTAAAAATAAACGGTGATTAAAGATGAAAACAATCATTTTTAATCACCGTTTTTTCAGGTTAAACTATAATTATTTCAGATTAACTCCAGAATGACTTACTTCAATCTGCTTTCGTAATCTGCAACCATCTTCTTAACCATCTGACCGCCTACGCTGCCTGCCTGCTTAGCTGTAATGTCGCCGTTATAACCCTGCTTTAGAGTAACACCGACTTCATTAGCTGCTTCCATCTTGAATTGCTCCATAGCTGCTTTCTTAGCTTTGTTTGTGCTCATTTCTTTTCCCTCCTTAAAATCAAAGTCCTAAATCTATTTAAATTTTGTGTCGAATTGTATCGACTACACTACTATTTTGTACAAGGTTAAAAAATATATTCAAAAAAGTTATTAGTAATATTTAGATTTAAAAAATATTGAAAAAAACGCGCTTTGATGATATAATTTGTAACGATGAATGAAAATATCTTAATATAACGGAAGGGATTAATATAATGCTGAAGGAAATAATAATAAATAAACTAAAATCCGCGTCAATTTATATGCTTACTTTTTTGCGATGGGGACTTGTATCAATATTGATAGGCGCTGTAGGCGGATTGGTGGGAATGTTTTTTCATATAAGTGTTTCATACGCAAATGTGATTTTTACGACGTACGACAAGATAATCCTTTTCTTGCCGTTAGGCGGACTTTTAATAGTGTTTCTTTATAAAAAAAGTAAAATGTTAAAAAATAAAGGCACAGACAGCGTTATCGCGTCAGTAAGAGGCGACGAAGGCGTACCGTTTGTCCTTGCTCCATTAATTTTTATAAGTACAGTAATAACGCACTTGTTCGGCGGAAGCGCCGGAAGAGAAGGAGCAGCTTTGCAGCTTGGCGGCAGTATAGGTTCAAATATAGGCAAATTGTTCCGTCTTGACTCAAAAGATATGCACATGGTTATAATGTGCGGTATGAGCGCTGTTTTTTCGGCTCTTTTTGGCACGCCTATAACAGCGGCTATATTTGCTTTGAGCGTTATAAGCGTGGGCATAATGTACTATTCATGTCTTGTACCGTGTCTGTTATCTGCGCTTACGGCATATCTCATAACATTGATTGCGGGTATTGAGCCGACACGCTTTATTCTCGCGTTTGTGCCGGGAATATCAGTTTTTGTAGTCTTAAAAACAATTCTTATCGCCGTTTTGTGCGCCGAACTAAGTATAATATTTTGCACAGCAATGCACTATACGGCAAGATATTTGCGGATATGGTTTAAAAATCCGTATATCCGTATTGTTGTGGGCGGATTGGTTGTAGTTGCTCTTACATACGTTATAGGAACGCGAGATTATAATGGAGCGGGAATGAATGTTATTATAAACGCTGTTGAAAGCGGAAAAGTAAACGGATGGGCATGGATTTTAAAAATTGTGTTCACCGCTGTGACAATAGGCGCCGGATATAAGGGCGGCGAGATTGTCCCGACATTCTTTATAGGCGCGACATTCGGATGCTTTATAAGTTCCTTAATAGGGTTTGACGCGGGATTTGGCGCGGCAATCGGCATGATAGCTATGTTCTGCGGAGTTTTGAATTGTCCAATCGCGTCTATTATATTAAGCGTTGAACTTTTTGGATCTCATGGATTAATTCTTTTCGCTATAGCGGCGGGAGTAAGTTATATGTTATCCGGCTATTACGGACTTTACGGAAGCCAAAAAATTATGTATTCAAAACTAAAGGCTGAATATATTAACGCTGATACGAAGTAAGACAGGGTATAAAAAATTTTATAAGATAAGTATTATAAGAATAAGTAAAAAAGGAAGTACAAAACGTACTTCCTTTTAATGGCGACCCGGATGAGGCTCGAACTCACGACCTCCAGCGTGACAGGCTGGCGTTCTAACCAACTGAACTACCGGGCCATATGAAATTTTAACTGCTCTGCTATTATACAAAAAAAAATGACAAATGTCAAGAGAATTTTGAAAAAAAGTTTATATGACAAATTTTACATTAAATTAGTAACGAATAAATTGACACATCATAAAAATAAATGTATACTATATATAGATAATCGAGAAGAAGGAGGGGAGAAGAAAATGCAGGTTGAAATAGCTGACACGATAGAAAATCTTTTAAAGGATAAGCAGTATTCTTCTCTTCGTTCCGCGCTTGCTGAGATGAATGAGGCGGATATAGCCGCGATATTTTCTCAGGTTAAGGAAAGCAGTCTGCCGCTTTTATTTAGACTTTTGCCCAAAGACCTCGCCGCGGACACCTTCGCGCTTATGGATACGGACGGACAGGAACTTTTAATACGAGGCTTTTCCGATAATGAAATCAAAGAAGTTTTTGATGAACTTTATGTTGATGACGCGGCGGATATTGTCGAGGAAATGCCCGCAAATGTCGTAAAGCGTATTTTGAAAAATACAGATTCTGAGATGCGCCAAATGATAAATGAAATTCTTAAATATCCAGAGGACAGCGCGGGGTCTCTGATGACAACAGATTATATAAGTCTGCGTCCCGAAATGACAGTAAGCGAGGCGATAAAACGAATAAGGCGCACAATAAATGACGCTGAAACGGTTTATACATGCTATATAACCGATGATAACAGGAAACTTCTTGGATATTTGTCAGTAAAAACGCTGCTGCTGTCTCAGATAGACGAGCGTATTTCAGACATTATGGATAAAACAATTATCTGTGTCCACACTCTTGATGATAAAGAGGATGTGGCGAAGGCGATGAATAAATATGATTTTGTAACAATGCCGGTCGTGGATGATGAAGGCAGGCTTGTCGGTATCGTAACCTTTGATGACGCTATTGATGTAATGCAGGACGAGGCGACTGAGGATATAGAAAGAATGGCAGCTATAAGTCCTACAGAAGAATCATATTTTAAAACAAGCGATTTTAACCATGCGAAAAACAGGATATTATGGCTTTTGATACTTATGCTGTCTGCCGCGATAACGGGCACGATACTGACGAGGTATGACGAGGCATTTCAGGCTGTAAAAGAACTTGTGTATTTTATACCTATGCTCATGAGTGTTGGAGGAAACTGCGGTTCTCAAAGTTCAACAATGATAATACGCGGAATGAGTGTTGATGAAATAAGGCTAAAAGACTTTTTTAGAGTTATATTTACGGAATTTCGGATTTCAATCATAATAAGCGTTGTGCTATCGCTTGTAAACGGTGTCAGGATATGGCTTATGCAGGGAGATTTAAAAATCGCGGTTGTTGTGAGTTTATCAATTTTGTGTATAGTTATTATATCACAGTTTATAGGATGCACACTGCCCATGTTGGCAAAAAAATGCCGCCTTGACCCGGCTGTGATGGCTGCGCCGCTTATCACAACTATAGTTGATGCCGCGTCAATACTTATTTATTTCAATATTGCCACAAGATTTTTCAACATTTAAAAACCGCATTTCATGTGAAATGCGGTTTTGATTTTGATAGTTAATCATTGTCACTGTAAAGGTATACCCATAAAATTGTCAGAAGCGCTATTGATACTCCAACGCTTATGCAGAGAATCGGAAGTCTTGTCTGCTTATTGAGTATTTTGTCAATATGGATGACAGGCGTTTTGTTTGAATCTTCATTTCCGCCTTTTGGAGCTTTTGACAGCTTTAAGGGGTTTTTTGCTTTTTTATACAAGAGCGTATTTCTGTCATAATCTGTTTTAATCTGCTTAAGTTCTCTGTCTGAAAGAGGTATGCAGTCTGTTCTGACTTTTAAAATCTGATAGCCGTTTTCAGCGTCGTCGCTTCGGCGCAAAAGAGCGTAATTATAGTATGAACGGTCGGTGGAAAAACGAATATAGTATATTTCATCACCAAGATCATAAGCTTCTGAAATCAGATAAAAAGTATCGCTGCTCGGCTCAATTTTAAGCGCTTCTCTGTATTCTTCCATAGACGTGTAGTTTGCTATGTCAAAATCAGTAAAGCTGAGAGCGTTTTTCAGTACAGACTCAATCTGTTTTTCGTCATTGTCACTCAGGCGCGGAGCGATGTCATCATATGTGACGCTGTCCGCCGCTGAATTTTTCAGCTTGTCGAAAAATCCGACAAGGTTTGCGTTGTACTCGGACACATCCACACCGGGGTGGAAATACGTCGAACTGAAATCCATAACGCCGATTTTATCCATAACATGCGGAGCGTTCACATATTTGAATGCGTCTCCGTCCACAACTGTGTAATAATCAGTGTACACAGGCTCGTCATTTTCAAGCAATTCATATGTTATATAACGCTTTTCGTTGCTTGAACCGAGAGAAAATACACCAACTTGACCATCAGTAAGAGCGCTGTAGTCTACATCAAGAGCGGCGGTCTGTTCGGCAATTTCTTTTTCATCATTGTACTGCCATATATGGCAGGAAGCGGATTTATTCTCCGAGGAAGCGAAGAAAATCACAATATAAGGACGCGAGTTCGCATCAAAATTGACAATTTCGCTGTAAATTACTCCGTTTGGAGCGTATTCCTCTTCGTCACCGGCTCGGAATGAATCTCCCGCGATTTCCGTTTGCATTGTGCCGTATGAATACATATAGTTGTTCAGCACATACGCGTATACGGATGACATTTTTCCCACCGGCTCATCAGCCAGTGTGTTGGAGATGGGTATTAATGACATCAAAAAAATAATTGAGCAGAAAGCAGACAAAAATCTGAATATTCTGTTTTTCAATATCACACCCCCTAAAAAATATATAAATATACATTTGTTTACATAATTCTACCATACATTATACAAGTAACACTGTGACAATTCAACTTGATTTTCTTTAAGAGCGTATTACAATAATGTGGCAATTTACTCTTTACAAATTGCAAAATCTGTAATATAATTATCTACATAAAAGTATGAAATAATGCAGTAATATGATTTTTTATGCGTTTTACGGTATTTTTCGCATTTGGAAGGAAGGAAATAGAATGATAAAGACAGCGGTTCTCGGAGCGACGGGTTATGCGGGTATTGAACTTGTAAGGCTTCTTACAAATCATAGCGAAGCAGGTATTGAAATACTTGGCTCTCATAGCTTTGCGGGACAGAAAATAAGCGATGTGTATCAAAATTTTAATCATATATTGGAAAAGGAGTGCGAGGAACTGGATTTGCAAAAGGCGGCAAAATGTGACGTCGCGTTTACAGCGCTGCCGCACGGCGCTTCCAAGACGGTTATACCGTCACTTTTGGACGCGGGGCTTAAAGTTATAGATTTAAGCGGCGATTATCGGTATGACGATGTAAAAGTGTATGAGGAATGGTATGGCGAAAAACACTCGTCACCTGAACTTTTAAAGGAGTCTGTTTATGGACTTCCCGAACTTCATAGAGATAAGATAAAAAAGGCTCGCCTTATCGGAAATCCCGGTTGTTATACGACATGTTCAATTCTCGGCGCGGCTCCGCTTTTAGCAAACAAAGTTGCGGAGACGAAAAATATAATAATTGACGCGAAATCAGGCGTTACGGGCGCGGGCAGAGGATTAAAATTACAGAACAGCTTTTGTGAGTGTACTGAAAACACAAAGGCTTATAACATAGCAAAACACAGACATACTTCAGAAATAGAGCAGGAACTTTCAAATATAGCGGGCGAAAATATTATGCTGTCGTTCACACCGCATCTTATTCCGCAGAAACGCGGAATACTCGCCACTATATACGTTAATCTTAACTGCCCATCGAGCACTGAGGAATTGACGGAAATGTACAAAGAATACTATAAGGATGAATTTTTTGTGCGAGTTAAAGAAGCGGGAAACCTGCCTGAAACAAAACATGTCGCAGGTTCAAACTTTGTCGATATAGGCATATGCTATGACCAAAGACTTCAAAGAGCAGTTGTTGTTTCGACGCTTGACAATATTGTAAAAGGCGCGGCGGGACAAGCTGTTCAGAATATGAATTTGCTGTTTGGTCTTGATGAAAAGACAGGACTGTCAAATCCGGGCTTTTATTTATAAAAAGAAATAAAACGTCTGAGAAAAATAGCGCTGCGGAGAATTTTCATCAGACATAATAAGGAGTTAACCAATGCAGGAACTAATAAAAAAAGCGGGCATACTTATTGAAGCATTGCCGTATATACAGAAATTCGCGGGGAAGACCGTTGTTATAAAATACGGCGGAAACGCAATGATAAACGAGGATTTAAAGAATTCCGTAATGGAGGATATAACGCTTCTGAAATTTATCGGTCTTAATCCGATAGTTGTGCATGGAGGAGGTCCTGACATTTCAAAGGCGCTGGACGAGCGCGGTGTAAAGAGTAAGTTTATAAACGGACTTCGTGTTACTGATGATATTACAATGCAGACCGCTCAGCAGGTGCTTATTGGAAAAACCAATAAGGAAATTGTTGCTCTGCTTAATACAAAAGGCGGACGCGCTGTTGGTATAAGCGGTATAGACGGAAGCTTTATTGAGTGTAAAAAACAGTACACCGAGGTGGATGGCAAAAAGACGGACATCGGATACGTGGGCGATATAGTGCATATAAAGAACTGCCTTATAAATCTGCTTTCGTCTGACCAATATATACCCGTTATTGCGCCTATCGGTACGGATGAGGAAGGAAACAGTTATAATATTAACGCGGATACGGTTGCGGCGGCTGTCGCTTCTGCAGTACAGGCGGAAAAGCTGATTTTGCTTACAGATGTCGAGGGAGTCAAGGATAATGACAATAAGGTTATTTATGAGGTGCATAAGAACGAAATATTTGATATGATAAATGACGGAACGATAAGCGGAGGTATGATACCGAAGGTGTTGGGTTGTCTTGAAGCGATTGACGGCGGAGTTGCGGGTGTGCATATTATTGACGGACGTATACCGCACTGTCTGTTACTTGAAATATTCACCAAAACAGGTATCGGTACGCTTATTAAGAGTGATAAGTATTAGTCTGAATAAATTTCCGTGATTCACTATTTTTCGGAACTTGAAGTATAAGAATACGTCTGCGTCCCTTAAAACAGTAATACGCGAGAATTTTTTTTCAGTCATTATTATTGAATATAAGTTATATGAAAGGAAAAATATACTATGAAAATGTCAAATTTATTCATGCCGACGCTGCGAGAGGTGCCGGCAGAAGCGGAAATTACAAGCCATCAGCTTATGCTCCGCGCGGGACTTATAAGAAAACTTGCGGCGGGTATTTATTCATATTTGCCGCTTGGACTGAGAAGTTTGCAGAAGGTTGAGCAGATAGTCCGCGAGGAAATGGATAACGCGGGCGCGCAGGAACTTTTGATGTCGGCGCTTTTGCCTGCCGAGGCATATCAGGCTTCGGGACGTTGGGAGGTTTTTGGTCCGAGTATGTTCAAAATGAAAGACAGAAATGACAGAGATTTCTGTCTTGGTCCGACACACGAGGAGCTGTTTACACAGGCGGTTATTGACGGTGTGCGTTCATACAAGGAATACCCTATGACGCTTTATCAGATACAGCATAAGTACCGCGATGAGGGACGTCCGCGCTTCGGTATTATAAGAAGCCGTGAGTTTGTTATGAAAGACGCGTACAGTTTTGATCTGGACGAAAAAGGTTTGGACGAGTCATATAAAAAGATGTATGACGCGTATTGCAGAATTTTTAAGCGTTTAGGTCTTGATTTTACCATTGTTGACGCTGACAGCGGCGCGATGGGCGGCAGCGGAAGTCAGGAGTTCATGGTTAAGTCGCCTGTGGGTGAGGACGGTATTGCGTATTGTGACGAGTGCGGATATGCGGCTAATTATGAAAAGGCTGAATGTATACCGCAGGAAAAGCCATCGGCTGAGGGTGATTTTGAGATGGAAAAAATCCATACGCCAAACGCGCATACTATTGAAGAACTTGTTTCGTTCATGAATGCCGAGGCGTATAACTTCGCAAAGACTATTATTTATAAAGCTGACGATAAATATATTGCGGCAATGGTAAGAGGAGACAGAGAAGTTAATGAGGTAAAACTCAAAAATCTTGTTGGCTGTGTTGATGACCTTGAATTGGCAGAACCGTTTATGGTAAGACAGCTAACGAATGCGGAGGTTGGATTTGCAGGACCTGTGGGCTTGGATATTCCCGTGTATGCCGATAAGGAAGTGGCTATGATGAAGAATTTCATCATAGGCGCTAATGAAACGGACATGCACTATAAAAATGTGAATATAAACAAGGATTTTACACCGTCTGAAATCTCTGACATACGCGTGATTGAAGAAGGCGATGTATGCCCGAAATGCGGAAAGCCGATAAAGACGGCGCAGGGGATTGAAGTTGGTCATATCTTCAAACTTGGAACAAAGTACTCAGACGCGCTCGGACTTAAATATCTTGATGAGGACGGAAAGAGCAAGACTGTTGTTATGGGCTGCTACGGTATAGGTGTTACAAGATGTCTTGCGGCGGCTATCGAGCAGAATAATGATGAAAACGGTATTATTTGGCCTGTGTCAATCGCGCCGTATCAGGCAATGGTTATCCCTGTGAACAGTAAGGTTGAGGAGCAGGCGGAACTTGCTGAAAAGATTTATGAGGAACTTAAAGAGCAGGGAATAGAAGTTCTTCTTGATGACAGAAACGAAAGAGCGGGCGTCAAGTTTAAGGACGCTGACCTTATCGGTATTCCTGTAAGAATTGTTGTCGGTAAGAAATGCGCTGAAGGTATTGTTGAATATAAGGAGCGCAGATCTGATAATGCAGAGGAAAAAACGGTTGACGAGGCGGTAAACGCAGTTGTTGACTTTGTAAACAGCAATTTGTAATATAAAAATATTGAATAATCCCCATGTCTGTAATTGCAGACGCGGGGATTTATTTATGATAACTTTCGTTATTGTTAATTTTAAACGCTCTGTAAATCTGTTCAAGGAGAACAACTCGCATAAGCTGGTGAGGAAGTGTGATTTTCCCGAAACTGAGACGAAACCGTGATTTGTTTTTAACGGTATCGCTGAGACCGAGCGAACCTCCTATAATGAACGTTATGTTGCTGGAAGACATTGAAATATCAGTAATTTTTTTTGCAATCTCCTCTGACGATAATTCTTTTCCTTCAATACAAAGTGTTATTATGAACGAATTTTCATCAAGTTTTCCTAAAATCTTATTGCCCTCTTTTTCTTTTACTATTTCTATTTCTTTTTTAGAGGCATTTTCTGGGATTTTTTCGTCCGCCACTTCGGAGATTTTAAGCTTTACAAAGCGTGAAAGCCGCTTTGAATATTCTTCAATAGCGGCTGTGAAATATTTTTCTTTGATTTTTCCTACTGATATAATATTAATATTCATGGTTATGTATCCTTTAAAACAGAGTCGGTTTGTATCTGTCCGCAACTTGAAGAGTCATATCGCTTCCCACATTTACATCGGCATTGGAAAGGAGATTATATGTTTCAAGCATTGCTATTTCAGGTCTGTTATTTTCCTTGCTGAGATGTCCGAGCATGATATGTTCAGTGCCATGCTGAACCAAATATAATGCCGTTTTAGCCGCAATTTCATTTGAAAGGTGTCCCAACTCGCCTAAAATTCTTCGTTTCAATGGGAATGGGTAAGAGCCGCATTTAAGCATTTCCACGTCATGATTAGATTCCAAAAGCACGCTCTTGCTTCCTATAATATTATCCAGTATATTAGTATTCATCTTGCCAATGTCAGTGGCAAGAGAATATTTTTCATTATTCACGTGAAAAGTGTATCCGACAGGCTGTTTTGCGTCGTGCGGAATAGCAAACGGCATTATACCGATTGAGCCTATTTCAAAGGCGCTTCCTTCAGTTATTATACGTGTATTCTCTTCTGAAATTTTACCCGTGTCCATTGAGATGTGAGTGCCTTCAGTCGCGTAAATCGGTATATTATACCGACGAGATATAACTCCTGCTCCCTTTGTGTGGTCAATATGCTCGTGTGTGAGCAGAAGAGCGTTTATGTTTTCCGGAAGCACATCTATGGAATTAAGCGCTTCTTTTAATTTTGTGCCGGACATTCCGCAATCTATAAGTAAATTTGTTTTGCCATCGGAGATAAATGTTGCATTTCCCGATGAACCGCTTATAAGTGAAACAAATGTAATCATTTTTACCTTTCCAAAATCAAAGCCTGTCCGAAAGACAGGCTTTTCTATTTAATAAATCTTAATCAAGAATATCATCTACAACTTGCACGCGCTGTATATCTCCGCCGAGATTTACAAATTTCTCCTCAAAGTTTTCGTATCCGCGGTCGATGTGATAAATATCAGTTATTTCTGTAGTGCCGTCAGCCATGAGTCCTGCGATAATCATAGCTGCGCCTGCTCTGAGGTCGTTTGCTTTAACTTGCGCTCCGATAAGCTTATCAACACCGTCAATTATAGCAAGTTTGCCCTCCACGCGTATATTTGCGCCCATCCTTTTGAGCTCGTTTACATACCTGAAACGATTTTCCCAAACACCCTCTCGCGCTGTGCTGGTACCCGGTATAGTGGTGAGCAGAGCCACAAGCTGAGGCTGCATATCCGTAGGAAAACCCGGATAGGGAAGAGCCGAGAAATTGATTCGTCTGAATTTTGTGTCTTCCTCAACCCACACTCTGACGCTGTCCTCGCCTTCGCTGACTTTAACTCCCGCCTCAATAAGCTTGGCGCTTATTATTTCAAGATGGCGAGGAATTACGTTGTTAAGTATAACATCGCCCCGCGTCGCTGCTGCGGCAACCATAAAAGTTCCGGCTTCAATCTGATCGGGTATTATTGCATATGTTCCGCCGTGAAGATCCTTTGTTCCTTTTATTTTGATTGTGTCTGTTCCGGCGCCGCGTATATTCGCGCCCATATTGTTAAGGAAATTCGCAAGGTCTACAATATGCGGTTCTTTAGCGGCGTTATCTATAATGGTCATTCCGTCCGCGCATACAGCCGCCAGTATCGCGTTAATAGTCGCGCCGACAGTAACGACATCAAAAAATATGTTTCCACCCCTAAGCTTGTCCGCGCTGCCTGTAATCATACCGCGGGAAGTATCCACTTCAGCGCCTAAAGCCTCAAAACTCTTTATGTGCTGGTCAATCGGACGGGTACCGAAGTCGCATCCGCCCGGCGGGTCAACGCAAAAATGTGAGAATCTTCCCAAAAGCGCGCCCATAAGATAGCTTGACCCTCTCATTTTTCGGGTAAGATCTCCCGAAGGCTTATAGGAATCAACATTTGAGCAATCTATTTCAACAGTATTTTTATCTATATATTTGACGTCCGCATTAAGCTGTTCCAGTATCTTTAAAAATAATTTAACATCCTTTATATCAGGCAGATTCTCGATTCTGCATATATCGTTTACGAGAAGACAAGCGGGAAGTATTGCAACCGCGGCATTTTTAGCGCCGCTGATAGTAACTTCGCCGTGAAGCTTATTTCCGCCTCTTATCAAGAGTTTCTCCAATCGACACACCCCTTCAAAAAATTTCACATTTTTATCAAAATTACATCTCTAACCATTATATCAGAAAAAAAAGCAAAAAGCAATTTAATTTATAAAAATAAGTAAAAAAAATGTATTAATTTCGTTTTGCAAGAAAAAAACAGCCTGCGTATGCAAGCTGCCTCTATTCCAAAGCATTAAACTGCACGTTCTACCTTTCCGCTGCGAAGGCAACGAGTGCAAACATGTATAGACTTAACTGAGCCGTTCATCACTGCTCTTACTTTTCTTACGTTAGGCTTCCAAGTTCTGTTAGATCTTCTGTGAGAGTGGCTGACCTTAATACCGAACGTAACGCCCTTACCGCAAACATCACATTTTGCCATTATATTACACCTCCTGACACTTTTTAAAAACATCAAGAGATATTTTAACATAAAGTTTTCAATATTGCAATAGTTTTATTGCTTTTTTGTGAATTTTTTTTAAAAATATTGCTTTAAGTCAATATAATTAGTAAATATAGAGCAAAAGTTATGTATTTTTTATTGAAAAATATTTCCTTATAGGGTATAATATATAATAGGAGTTTATAAATGTCATGAAAGGCGGACGTTTCAATGCAAATGGATGAGTACAAAATTCCACTTACAAAGATTATAGAAGAATTTGATTTGGAAAAGATTTATGAGCCGAATGATTTGGATTCGGTAATGATTAACAGTACTGATATTAACAGACCGGGACTTCAGATGGTAGGATTTTTTGACTATTTTGACAATAACCGCATTCAGGTTATGGGAAAGGTGGAGTTTAACTATCTTGAGCAGTTTACCTCGGACAAGCGGACTGAAAAAATAGAACAGCTATTATCGCAGAAAATCCCGGCGCTTATAATAACCAGAGGTTTACAGATTTTTCCCGAGATGATGGAACTTGCGGAAAAATATAATGTGCCTCTTCTTCGGAGCGAAACAGCCACTTCATCTTTTATAAGCGCGCTTATAGCATATCTTAACGTCCAGCTTGCGCCTCGGCGCACTCGTCATGGTGTGCTTGTTGAGGTGTACGGCGAGGGAATACTGATTCTCGGTGAAAGCGGTGTCGGAAAAAGCGAAACGGCTATTGAGCTGGTTAAGCGCGGACACAGACTTGTCGCTGATGACGCTGTTGAGATAAAGCGTGTTTCGGATAAAACGCTTGTTGGTTCTTCTCCTGAGATAATCCGTCATTTTGTGGAACTTAGAGGTATAGGAATAATCGACGTTAAAGAGATTTTTGGTATAGGAGCGGTAAAGGATACGGAAAATATAAATATGATTATTCATTTAGAGCCGTGGGAGGAAGGCAAGATGTATGACAGACTCGGCATGGTGGACGAGTATACAAATATTATGGGAATAAATGTTCCGTCACTTACAATTCCTGTAAAACTCGGAAGAAACCTTGCTGTCATAGTTGAAGTTGCGGCTATGAATAACAGACAGAAGCGTATGGGATATAACGCGGCTGTGGAACTTAATAACAGGCTTATGAGCCAAATGGAGAGTCAGCTTAATTTTTAATTCGTATTTCGAATAATGTATAATAAACAAAGAGGTGTAGGATTCATTGAATATACTTTTAGACACACATACACACACGATTGCAAGCGCGCACGCGTATTCCACTGTAATAGAAATGGCGAGGCAGGCTAAGGAGGCGGGCTTGGAGGCAATTGCGGTAACAGACCACGCTCCCGCGATTCCTGACGGCGCGCACCCATGGCACTTTTTGAATTTAAAAGCGTTGCCGCGTGAAATTTGCGGAGTTAAAATATTATATGGCGCTGAAGTGAATATACTTGACCTTGACGGCAATATAGATTTGGACGAGGATATTTTGGGGAAACTTGATGTTGTAAACGCGAGTATCCACCGTCCGTGTTATAAAAATGTCGGCGCAAGCGACCATACAAGCGCGTATCTTAGCATAGTGCAAAATCCGCTTGTGGACATAATATGCCATAGCGGCTCGCCTGATTTTGAATATGACTATGAGCGTATTATTGAACTTGCAAAAAAAAATAATAAACTTATCGAGATAAACAATCATTCATTTTTCGTCAGAAAACCGAGTATACCTAATTGTAGGAAAATTGCGGAAATATGCAAGGAAAAAGGCGTGGGAATAGTTGTGTCGTCGGACGCGCATATCGCGTTTGAGCTGGGAGATTACAATAATGCGCTTGATATGCTTAAGGAAATTTCTTTCCCCGAAAAATTGATAATGAACAGAAGCTTAAATGCCTTTGAGGAGTTTATGCAAAATAAAGGCAAAAAGTTGTTCACGTGGGGTTATTAAGGTCTAGGGGTGATTTTATGTTAGACAGAGAAAAACTTTCGGCGATTGCGCGTAACGTGTCTTTTGATGAGGAAATGAGCAAGCATACAACGTTTCGCATAGGCGGAGCGGCGGACGCGTTTGTAAATGTGGAAAACGCGCTTGAGATTGAAAGAATTATTCATTTCTGCACGGAAACAGATGTGCCGTACATGATAATGGGAAACGGCTCTAATATGCTTGTGAGCGATAAAGGCATAAGAGGCGTGGTTATTCACATAGGAAGCGGAATGTCCAAATGCCGTATTGAAGGCGAAGACGTATACGCAGATTCCGGAATTTTGATGTCCGCGCTCGCAAAGAAAATCTTGGAGGCAAATCTTACAGGTTTTGAATTTGCCGGCGGTATTCCGGGGACTCTCGGCGGCGGAATATATATGAATGCCGGAGCGTACGGCGGCGAGATGAAGGATATAATAGAAAATGTAACTTTTATATGCCCTGATGGAATGATAAAGACAGAAACAGCTGATAAACTTGATTTTTCGTACAGACACAGTATGTTTATGCAGGGTGGATACATAATTCTCTCATGTAAGATAAAGCTTAAAAAAGGGGATTATGACGAGATAAAGTCCGCTATGGATGATTTCAATTCAAGAAGAAACGAAAAGCAGCCGCTTAATTTCCCGTCTGCCGGAAGCACATTTAAGCGTCCGGAAGGATATTTTGCGGGTAAGCTTATACAAGATGCCGGACTGATGGGTTATAGCATAGGCGGCGCGCAGGTAAGTGAAAAGCATGCGGGATTTGTTGTAAATAAGGGCGGAGCAACGGCAAAAGACGTGCTTAACCTTATAGAACATATACAAAAAACGGTCAGGGAGAAATTCGGGGTGGATTTAGAACCCGAAGTGAGATTGATAGGCGAAAGATAAGGAGTAGACCTTTATGCAGTATACAATAGTAACTGGAATGTCGGGAAGCGGCAAAACAAAAGTAATAAGATATTTGGAGGATATGGGATATTTCTGTATAGATAATATGCCTCCTGTACTGATACCTAAATTTTCGGAAATGCTGTCTTCTGTAAACGGGAATTTCAACAATGTCGCGCTTGTTATTGATATACGCGTCGGAGATATGATAAATGAACTTATAGCTCAGATTGAGGATTTAAAAAAGAAGGGCTATGATTGCAGACTGCTGTATCTTAACGCCGATGATGAAACACTTGTTAAAAGATATAAGGAATTAAGACGTCCGCATCCGCTTGATAATTCAAACGGACTTTTAGCGTCTATTCAGCAGGAGAGACAAATGCTTTCGGCACTGTATAATGCGGCGGATTATGTAATTGATACCTCGCGTCTCAGTGCTCAGGATTTACAGAGAGAATTAAAGGAAATATACGCTTCAAAAGATGCGAAACAGGGACTTGAGATAAATGTAATGGCATTTGGATTCAAATACGGAATGCCGCTTGACGCAGACCTTGTTTTTGACGTGCGCTGTTTCCCGAATCCGTTTTACATTGATGAACTTAAGCATAAGACGGGTAATGATAAAGATGTTCAGGATTATGTTATGAGTTTTCCGACAGCTGTGAAGTTTATGGAAAAGCTTCAGGATATGATGAGTTTTATGATTCCGCTCTATGTTGAAGAGGGCAAAATATCTTTAAGTATAGCTGTTGGATGCACCGGTGGTAAACACAGAAGTGTTACTATGGCAAATAAGCTTGCCGAATATTTAAAATCTTGCGGATACACTGTTAATGTAACCCACAGAGATATAGGCAGAGAGTAGCAGCGGGACGCGTGCTCGGTATTTTGAGGCTGATTGAAAGGAATTAGTGATTCTATATGAATACGGATACAAGAGTTGTGGCTATAGGCGGTGGAACAGGGCTTTCCACTATGCTTAAAGGTCTGAAATTACATACTCACAATATAACGGCGGTAGTGACCGTCGCGGATGATGGCGGTTCATCGGGAATATTAAGGAATGATTTTGGAATGCTTGCTCCGGGAGATGTGCGAAACTGTGTGTCAGCGCTTGCGGAGGTTGATCCCGTCATGGGCGAAATGCTTAATTTCCGATTTAAGGACGGCAGTTTGAAAGGTCACAGCCTTGGAAACATTTTTCTGGCGGCGCTGAATGAGACGTCCTCAAGTTTTGACGAGGCGGTGAAAAAGTTCAGCCGTCTGGCGGGAGTGGTAGGAACTGTCTATCCCGTTACAAACGACGCGGTAACCATAAGCGCTCTGCTGGCAAACGGAAGAGTAATTAACGGCGAATCCCATATAGGAGTTCATCGTAATGAGGAAAATGACTCTATAGTAAAGCTTATAATTAATCCGGAAAATCCTAAACCTGTTGACGGAGTTATCCGTGCGATTGAAAGAGCGGATATTATTGTTTTGGGACCCGGAAGCTTATATACGAGTATTATACCTAATTTACTTGTGGACGGAGTTGTGGATGCCATAAGAAACAGCAATGCTGTTAAGGTTTATGTGTGCAATATTATGAGTCAGCAGGGCGAGACGGAAAATTATACCGTTAACGATCATCTTTTGGCTATAGAACAGCATTCATATGAGGGAATAGCCGATATAGTTATCGCAAATAACGCGGAAATTCCGGAAGGTCTTAAAGTAAAATATAAAGAGGAGTTTGCGAGTGAAGTGGAAATTGACGAGGATAAAATTCTAAAGCGTTCAAAGCTTGTTCAGGGTAATCTTCTGCTCGTTAGAAATGACAGAATACGTCATAATTTCAGCCGTCTCGCAAGAACAATTATGCGTTTGGGCGGCGATACCAATTATTTCGATAATAACTAATTTTATTATATTTGTAAGATTATATTTGTAAGAAAGGATTGCTGTTGCGTGTCTTTTGCGTCTAAGATAAAAGAACAACTGTGCAAAACTGACTATAAATGCCCGCGATGCGCCGCGTCTGAATTGGAGGGCGCAATATTATTCGGGGGCATTATCAATGATAATTGCGTCAGATTTTCCACAGAAAATGAGAGCGTCGCTCACAGGATAAAAAATGATATTTTGACGGGATTTGGAATTAATGCCGAAATATTTGAGATTTCAAAAGTGAAGCGAATCAATATAGAAGATATTTATCAGGTTGAAAATATTGCCGGTGGTATATCGCAAAACGGCGATATACCTTTTTCTTGCTGCCGCGCCTCATTTTTGCGCGGCGCGTTTTTTGGGGGCGGCAGCGTCACAGATCCTCAAAAAGGCTATCATATGGAGTTTAATACAAAAAGTCCGAATCAAGCGGAGCGTCTTAGAGGAATTTTGAAGAAGGACGGATTCGAGTCAAAAATAACATGCCGTAAAGGTTATCATGTCGTATATATTAAGGGCAGCGAAGATATAGCCGATATTTTGGGATATATGGGCGCGCCTCAGGGTGCGTTTGAACTTTTTTCGGTACAGATTGAAAAGGAAATGCGCAACGACATAAACAGGCGCGTGAACTGTGAAAACGCGAATACAAACAAAGCGGCGCTTGCGTCGTCAAGACACTTGTTTGCGATAAAAAAGATACATTCTGCGGGAGAATGGGACAAACTTCCCGATGTATTAAAAGAGATAGGCGAACTGCGAGAGGAATATCCAGAGGACAGCTTAAAGGAACTGGGCGAAAAAACCAATCCGCCGATAGGCAAGTCGGGAGTAAACCACAGGCTAAACAGAATTTTGGGAATCGCGGAAAATATATAATAATTGAGCGAGCATTGGAGGCGAGAAACTAATGGACTTTTGTCATTTACACACCCATACGGAATACAGTCTGCTTGACGGTGAAGCAAGCATTAAAAAGCTTATCGCGCGCGTCAAAGAACTTGGAATGACATCATGTGCGATTACAGACCACGGCTCGATGTATGGAGTGGTGGATTTTTACCGTGAGGCAAAGGCGCAGGGCATACACCCGGTAATCGGTTGTGAGGTGTATATGGCTCCGAGAAGCCGTTTTGAAAAGGTTCACGATATTGACAATAAAACAAGCCATTTAATTCTTCTCGCTCAAAATCAGACGGGTTACAAGAACCTTATAAAAATGGTTTCCAGCGGATATATTGACGGCTTTTACTACAAACCGAGAATTGATTTTGAACTTCTTAAAGAAAACAGCGAAGGTATAATCGCGCTGTCGGCATGTCTTGCCGGAGAAGTGCCTAAGGCGATTTTGAACGGCAATTATGACGAGGCGAAAAAGATAGTTGAAAGATATGTTAACGCTCTCGGCAAGGATAACTATTTCCTTGAAATACAAGACCACGGAATAGCTGAACAGAAGCGGATAATTCCAGAGATAATAAGGCTCAGCCAGGAAACAGGCGTCGGCGTTGTTGCCACAAACGACATACACTACCTCAAAAAAGAGGACGCGAAATATCAGGATGTGCTGATGTGTATACAGATGGAAAAGACTGTGGACAATCCTGACAGAATGAGGTTTGAAACGGAGGAATTTTATATAAAGTCGCCGGAGGAAATGGCGGATTTATTCGAGTATATTCCCGAAGCGATTGAAAATACGGCAAAAATTGCAAAGAGATGCAATGTCGATTTTGACTTTAACACAAGACATCTTCCTGCGTATGACGTTCCTGACGGTATGGACGCGTTTGAATACCTTACAAAGTTATGCAATGAGGGAATTAATAAGCGCTACAACCCTGTGCCCGATGAACTTCGCGAACGTCTTGAATATGAGCTTAATGTTATAAAAAATATGGGGTTTGTGGATTATTTCCTTATAGTTTGGGACTTCATTCACTTTGCGAAAAATAATGGTGTCACCGTAGGACCGGGACGGGGAAGCGCGGCGGGAAGTATTGTTTCATACGCGCTCGGAATAACTACTGTTGACCCTATAAAATACGGACTTATTTTTGAGCGCTTTTTAAATCCTGAGCGTGTAAGTATGCCGGATATTGATATTGATTTTGCGCCTGAGGGAAGGCAAAAAGTAATTGACTACGTTGTGGAAAAATACGGCGAGGGACAAGTCGCTCAGATAATCACCTTTGGTACGATGAAAGCCAAGCTTGCCATACGTGATGTGGGGCGCGCGCTGAACATTCCGTATGCCGAGGTTGACCGCGTGGCAAAGCTTGTGCCGTTTGACTTGAAAATGACTATTCAAAAGGCGATTGATATAAGTTCCGAACTTCACGCGCTTTATGAGAACGACCCGAAGATAAAGGAACTTCTTGACACCTCAATGGCTCTCGAAGGACTTCCGCGTCACGCGTCAACACACGCCGCGGGAGTAGTTATAACGAGTGAGCCTATCGTGAATTACGTTCCGCTTCAGCTTAACGCGGATAATTTTATAACAACACAGTTTACGAAGGATACGGTTGAAAACTTGGGACTTCTAAAAATGGACTTTTTGGGTCTTCGTAACCTTACAGTAATTGAAAACGCGGTTAATATTATAAAGAAAACGCGCGGGATTGATATCGACATAGATAATATAGATTACAATACCCGCGAGGTGTATGAACTTATTTCGTCGGGTAACACAGACGGTGTGTTTCAGCTTGAAAGCGCGGGAATGCAGTCATTTATGCAGGAGTTGAAACCCGACAGCCTGGAGGATGTTATTGCCGGTATCGCATTGTATCGTCCGGGACCTATGGAGCAGATACCAAGGTATATAAAGAGTAAGAAAAATCCTGAGACGATACAATATAAGCACCCGCTTCTAAAGGATATTTTGGACGTCACGTATGGCTGTATGGTTTATCAGGAGCAGGTATTGGAAATTGTAAGAGTGCTTGCTGGGTATTCGCTTGGCAAAGCGGATCAAATGCGCCGTACCATAAGTAAGAAAAAAGCCGACCAAATGGTGATTGAGCGTAAGAATTTTATTTACGGCAGTGACGACGGTGAGATACCGGGCTGTATCAAAAATGGTATAGACGAGGCAACGGCTATTTCTATTTTTGATGAGATAAACGATTTCGCAAATTACGCGTTCAATAAATCGCATGCGGCGGCTTACGCGTTTGTAACGTATCAGACCGCTTACTTAAAGACATTCTATCCGGTTGAGTATATGGCTTCATTAATATCAAGTATTGACGACCTTGACAAGATAAATCACTATATTGCAAACTGTAAGGATATGGGGATTGACCGTCTGCCTCCTGACGTAAACAAAAGCGAGGATACATTTACTGTTGAAAACGGTTCTATACGTTTCGGACTGAGCGCGGTAAAGAATGTGGGACGCGCGATGATAATTAATCTTGTCGCGGAACGTAATGAGAACGGCGAATTTAGAAGCTTTGCTGATTTTGTTGACCGTATGACGGGGCGCGAGATTAACAAACGCGCTGTGGAAGGACTGATTGCCTGCGGCGCGTTTGACTCGATGGGGATTAAGCGTTCACAGCTTCTTGCGGTTTACGAGCGTACATTGGAGGGTACGGCAAAGCAGGCGCGCGATAATGTTGCGGGTCAGATGTCGCTGTTTGACAATGCGGACGAGAACACGGAAATGGAGTTTCCCGATATTCCCGAACTGGATAAGAAAATGCTATTAAAAATGGAAAAACAGTCCACGGGACTTTATTTTTCCGGTCATCCTATGGAGGAATACGCGGATAAAATCAGAAAACTTACAAAATATAATATAAGCGATGTCTTAACGAGCGTGCATCGTGATGATTATGGAAATTATCACGCTTCGGAAGGCGGGCTTAAGGACGGCGATATGCTCTTAATTTGCGCCGCAATAGCGTCAAGAAAAAATAAAACAACGCGTCAGAACGCGCAGATGGCATTTGTCAATTTAGAGGATATATACGGTTCTGTTGAATGTATAGTATTTCCTAAGGTGCTGTCTGAGTATTCGACGCTTTTGCAGGAGGATAATCTTGTTGCCGTTTCCGCAAGGCTGTCAATCCGTGAGGACGAAGAACCGAAGCTTCTGATGCAGTCGGCGCTTCCGCTTGAAGAGGCTATTGATTCTCATAAGGAGCGGAAAAGACTCTATATTCAGCTTGATACAAGAAATGATGAAAATCTTAAAAAAGTTGAGGAAAGCCTGGCTCCGTACAGGGGAGATATGGAAGTCAGATTGTTTTTTTCCGACACGAAAAAAATGTCGTCAGTGCCGCGCCGGCTTTGGTTTAACGGTACTGAGAATGCTGTTCTTGACCTGAAAAACCTGTTTGGTGAGGAAAATATACGTATAAAATAGTAAAAATAACCAAAAGATTGACATGCTTAGTAAATATTTTTCATGTATTTACTCTTGAAAAATTTTGGAAAATACTATATTATATTATAGGGAAAAAATTTATAGATGAGATGAGGTAGAGATTATGGAAGATTATATCATAATAAAAGCTATGGAAAACGGCGTGAATATTATTGGGCTAACGCGAGGAAGAGATACTAAATTTCATCATACGGAAAAGCTTGATAAGGGTGAGGTATATATAGCGCAGTTTACAGAGGTTACTTCTGCGATTAAAATAAACGGTGCTACCGAGATATATACAAAACATGGAAAGCTTATGTCGGATTCGAGATAGTTTGCCGTTATATATTATATACGGCAGGAGGTTTATTTATGTGGACAGTTTTGTATGTGTCACAGTCAATAGAAATATCTAAAAAATTAATTGATGTGCTTTTAGCAAACAGAATAATTTCTAAATTGAGAAGAGCGAGCGGCGAGACCGTTTCAGACAATTGCTGTTATGAGATTCTTGTTCCGAGCACAGAACTGGAATCGGCGCAGGACTTGATTTTTGATAATGAGTTATTTTAATTTTCGTGGGAGGATTTGTGAATATGGAAAACAAGAATGTAAGAACAATAGGCGTTTTAACAAGTGGCGGCGACGCTCCCGGAATGAATGCGGCGATTCGCGCGGTTGTCAGAGTGGGCTCGTATTACGGTCTTAAAGTTTTTGGTGTAAGACGCGGCTATAATGGTCTTATCAACGGAGAACTTATTGAAATGAACGCGAGAAGCGTTTCTGAAATACTTCAAAGAGGCGGAACTATTTTACAGACTGCAAGATGTCTTGAATTTAAAGAACCTGAGGGAGTCAAGAAAGCTGTTGAAATAGCTAAGGTATTCGGTCTTGACGGTCTTATTGTTATAGGCGGTGACGGCTCTTTCAGAGGCGCTAACGCTCTTTGCGAGGCAGGTTTGCCAACTATTGCGCTTCCCGGTACAATAGATAATGATATAAGTTGCAGTGAGTACACTGTAGGATATGATACATGTCTTAACACTGTTAAGGACGCGGTCGATAAAATCAGAGACACAGCTCAGAGCCATGAGCGCTGCTCAATTATTGAGGTTATGGGACGCGCTGCCGGATATATTGCTATTCAGGCGGGTATAGCGTGCGGCGCGGAGGTTATACTCGTTCCGGAAAGAGAATGGAGTTTTGACGAGGACGTTTTAAGACCGATTCTTGAAAGTAAATCAAGAGGCAGAAAGCATTCAATTATAGTAGTTGCCGAAGGGGTAGGCGGCGTTATTGAGATGGCTGAGGAGATAGAGGAGAAGACAGGTATTGAGTCCAGAGCAACTATCTTGGGACACGTTCAGAGAGGCGGCAGTCCAACTGTCCGTGACAGAGTTGTCGCAAGTGAAATGGGAGGCAGAGCCGTTGAACTTCTTCTTGAAGGAAAGCAGAATAGAATTATCTGCATGAGAGACCATATAATTACGGATGTGGATATTGAAGAAGGTCTGGCGATGAAAAAAGAACTGCCTCAGCAGCTTGTGGACTTAGCGAAGAAATTGTCTGTATAATGTTGATAATAAAGAGGCGGACTTAGTCCGCCTTTTGTTAAACAGAGAAAAAATAGTTATGAAAGGAGACAGTACATGAGAAGAACAAAAATTATCTGTACAATGGGACCGGCTACAGAAAGCGAAGAGGTTTTAAAAGACTTAATGCTTGCCGGAATGGATGTCGCGCGCTTGAATTTTTCGCACGGCACACATGAGGAGGCTCTTAAAAAGATTAATCGTATAAAAAAAGTAAGAGAAGAAATTGACGCGCCTGTAGCGATATTGCTTGATACAAAAGGTCCGGAAGTGAGAGTTAAGGAATTTAAGAACGGTAAGGCTGAACTTAAGGAAGGACAGAAGTTCACGCTATGTACAGACGATGTAGAGGGTGATGAGAACCAAGTTTCAATCACTTATGCTGATCTTCCCAAAGACGTTGTTCCGGGAAACAGGATCTTAATTGATGACGGACTTATCGAGATGGAGGTTTTGAGCGTCAAGAGCAATAAGATTATATGTCAGGTGAAAAACGGCGGAGTTGTTTCAAATAAAAAAGGTGTGAACATTCCAAATGTATCGCTTTCTATGCCGTATATGAGCCAAAAGGATATTGATGATATTTTGTTCGGAATCAAAGAGGACGTTGATTTTATAGCCGCGTCATTTGTAAGAACAGCGAACGATGTACGAGAAATAAAGAATCTTCTTCAAAATCACGGAGGCAGACATATAAGGGTAATAGCCAAGATAGAAAATGCCGAGGGTGTTGAGAATATTGACGATATTATACGTGAATCGCATGGAATAATGGTCGCAAGAGGCGATATGGGTGTGGAAATTGATATGCAGGATTTACCTGTTATACAAAAAAGCCTTATCAAAAAGACATATCGTGCCGGTAAGGTAGTTATAACAGCCACGCAGATGCTTGACTCTATGATAAGAAATCCGCGCCCGACCCGTGCGGAGACGACTGACGTTGCAAACGCTATATACGACGGAACAAGCGCTATAATGCTTTCCGGTGAAACGGCGATAGGAAAGTATCCTGTCGAAACAGTCAAAACTATGGCTTCAATCGCGGAGCGAACAGAAAATGATATTGACTATGTTAAGCGTCTTGACAGAATGAATTTTGATTCGCGCATGGATGTGACAAACGCTATCAGTCACGCAACATGTACAACCGCGCATGACTTGCACGCTGCTGCGGTAATTGCGCTTACGTATTCAGGCGGAACGGCTATGCAGCTTTCGCGTTTTCGACCGTCATGCCCGATTATCGCGCCTACGCTGAGTGTAAAAGCGCGCCGTCAGCTGAATCTTTCATGGGGAGTTATTCCTATAATGAGCGAGGCAAGAAGCAATACAGACGAACTTTTTGATCACGCTGTTGAGTGCGCGCAGAAAACGGGACTTATAAAGGACGGAGACCTTGTGGTTATAACAGGAGGTATGCCTATGGGTGTTGCCGGTACGACAAATATTATGAAGGTTCATCTTGTGGGACATATTCTGGTCAGCGGAAAGGGACTTGACGCAATCAGCGCAACAGCGAATGTATGCGTTGCTACAAATACTGAGGAACTTAAAAAGAACTTCCTTGACGGAGATATTGTTGTAACAAACAATATTGTAAAAGATATGATACCGGTGCTGAAGAAAGCCACGGGCATTATTTCAGAGGAGACAGGAGACGCAAATAACGCGAGCGTGCTGGCGGCGGCTCTTGATATACCTGTAATAGTCGCGGCGGCAGGCGCTACAAAGGTTTTAAAAAGCGGAACGACTATCACAATGGATGCAAAACGCGGCTTGGTATATTCGGGAACTGAAAATATAAAGTAGTTTCTTTCGGACTTAATATGTTAAGGAGGAAGTATAAATATGTCATATATAAGTGAAACGCGTCTGACGGTGCGATATGCGGAAACGGATATGATGGGTATAGTGCATCATTCACGGTATTATCCGTGGTTTGAGGTGGCGCGTACTGATTTTATAAAACAAAGCGGTATGAGTTATACGGAAATGGAAAATATGGGTATACTTCTCCCGCTGACGGAGACCGCGGCAAAATATTATTACGGTCTGAAATATGAGGACGAAGTGGTTATCACGTGCAGACTCACTAAATTGACTGTGGCGAGATGCGAGTTTGAATATGAGGTTTATAAACTTCCGGAGAGGAAACTGATGACAACGGGAAAGACAGGTCACGGATTTATAAACCGTGATTTTGTCCCGATAAATTTGAAAAAGAATTATCCTGATGTATGGAAAAGGCTTAGTGAACTTTTGTATAAGGAGAATTAATTATGAAAGTAGTAATTCTTGACGCTAAAACGCTCGGAGACGACATGGAATTTTCGCAGTTTGACAAATTCGGGGAAGTAAGCGTATATCAGACAACTTCTGATTTGCAGCTTGAAGAAAGAATCAGAGAAGCGAATGTTATTGTTGTGAATAAAATCAAGCTTAATAAGGAAAAGCTTGAGAAAGCGAAAAAATTGAAGCTTATATGCGTAACGGCAACAGGTTATGACAATATAGACATAAATTATTGCTGGCGCAATGAGATAGCCGTATGCAATGTGCGTGGATACTCAACAGATTCCGTGGCTCAGCTGACAATGTCAATGGCGCTGTCACTGATGACTCATCTGAATGAATTTGACAAATACGTAAAAGACGGAAGATATACCGCCGGGGGGGTTCAGAATCACCTGCGACCGTATTTTAATGAAATGGCGGGGAAAACATGGGGAGTTATAGGACTCGGAAACATAGGGAAACAGGTGGCGCGTATAGCTACCGCTTTAGGTATGGAGGTTGTTGCAAATCCGCATAAGATTCAGGAGGGATATAACTGTATAGACCTTGACGAATTATGCAGAGTGTCTGATATAATCTCTGTGCATGTTCCGCTTACTTCGGAAACAAAGGGAATGATAAACGAAAAGCGCATAGCTATGATGAAAAATGATGTTATATTTATAAATGTTTCCAGAGGCGCTGTGGCTGATGAGAACGCGCTGGTGACGGCTTATGAAAACGGCAAAATAGGCGGACTGGGTATAGATGTGTATTCATCAGAACCCATGACATCAGACAGTCCTTATAACAGAATATTGAACAAAAATAATGTTATTTTGACACCGCACATGGCTTGGGGCGCTTATGAGGCTCGGAAAAGATGTATAGATGAAATTATAAAGAATATTGAAACATTTCTTATGGGCGGGAAAAGAAACAGAGTTGATTTGTGAAAAAAAAGGGACTGCGTTGCAGTCTCTTTTAAGTATAAGAAAACAGCCGTTTGTATAAACGGCTGTTAATTTGTGTGTGTTACTTTAATTCCGTGATAACCGCGCTGTCCGTGATTCGTATTTGTTCATCTTTTTTTAAATCCAATGTGTATGAGTTATTATAAGCGACATCAAGGTTTTCGTTAACTCTCGGATTCCCGTTTGCGGCATATATTATGAGAGAACCGCCGCCTGAAACGATATAGCGTCCCGCGGGTAATTTATCGGGGCAGGTGTAAATTTCGTTTGCCTTGAGTGTGTAGCTTTTGCCTTTTTTCTCATCTGACATTGACGCGGCTGAAATAGCGCTTTGCTTTTCCTTTATCTGCTCATCAAGTGAGTTTCCTTGTTTCTGAAGTGCGTCTATGTCGGATTTTAAAGCGTCGTTTGTTTTTTTATAATCAATATAATATTGATTAATGGTTTCTTTGGTGCCCAAATCTGCCGTAAGATTGTTTATGGTGTTTGACAGGTCGGCTTTATTTGCTTTCATATCAGATACAGTGGATTGAAGCGCGGATATTTCTTCACGCATGGCTGAGCGTGATATAAATCTTGCGCTGCCGTTAAATGATATGAAGAAGGCTGTTACGGATAACGCAATCGTGAGCGCGGAAAGGATTATAATATATAAATGTTGTTTTTTCATATTATCCCGCCTTTCATTTATTCAGGTATAAATTTTGCGCTGCCGTCAATTTTTATAGTATCGCCGTCAAGCAGCGTATAGCTTGCGCCGTCGGATTTCAGCCTTGTGTTCACGCGCGCGTTTCCTGAGTTTGCGATAACGATACTGCCTGTGCCGGTTACGGTATATTTGCCTTCGGCAATATTTTTCCCGACTTTGTATGTTCCGCTTGACCACATAATCGAGCTTTTTTCGGTCGAGGTGGATTTTTCAAGGTTATCTAAAGTTCGCTGCTTTGAGTTAATCTCGTTTTGCAAAGTTTCTTTCTCTTTTGAAAGACTGTCGTTTTCTTGAATTATTTTGTCAAGACTGTCCTGCGTCTTGTCCATGTTGTTCATATTTTCCTGTTTGGTTTCAAGTTCTTTTGTGAGTGACAATATTTCTTTGGAAATACTGTCATATTCACCTTTGGCGTTTAAGTATGATGTGTCCGTTTCGCGCAGATTTTCTAAAGAAGAGGAAAGAGCGCTGTCACTTTTGGGAATGATAAATCCCAATCCGAGTGCGACAAAAATAATACCGGCGCATATCATAGAGGATATTTTAATAAATGATGGTGATATATCCTTAAATAATCCGCGGAAAAAATCTGCGATTGCGCATAAAATATTTTTCAGCACGACTAAAAAGACAGCGGATTTGTTTTCTTTTTTTATATCCTCTATCGCTTCTGTTTCCTCTGTTTCATCAACAATTATATTAATAACATCAGGGTCTTTCTGCAATACGCACACCTCCCTTGAATCAATTTAATGTTCTTGTTAAAAACACGTCCTTAAATTGCAGAGAAAAGCTGTCAGCGCTTTTCTTCGCTTTGATAAAGTCATCAAAAATACCGAAAACCGTCGGACCGCTTCCGCTCATAACAGCGCCCAGAGCGCCGTTCATTATCATTTTCTTTTTAATGCCGCCTATCATAGGGTGCATTTTTTCCGTAACCGATTCCATAACATTGCAAAGGTTGTCCGAGACAGCATGTATATCCTTTTTTGAAAGCGCGTCAATCATGGCATCGGTGTCTGGACGGATTTGAAGCAGTGCGTTGTCTATTTCGCCGTATATAGAGCCTGTTGAAATATTGACAGGCGGTTTTACAAGAAGAATGTAAGCGTCCGGTATGGACGGGAGGGGAGACAATATTTCACCTATACCCTCCGCGAGTTGAGTACCGCCGCTGAAGCAATAGGGAACATCAGCGCCGAGAGATGAGCCTATCCTCATCAGTTCATCATCTGTAAACGGATTGTTATACAGCATATTCATAGCTGAAAGTACAGCAGCGCAGTTACCGCTTCCGCCTGCAAGTCCCGCGGCTACGGGTATATTTTTATGAATCATAATTTTTGCGCCGCCGCGTATGCCTGATTCTCTGAAAAACGCGTCTGCCGCCTTATATGCGATATTCCTATCGTTGTTTGGCAGATACCTCAGGTTTGTCGCTATTGAGATGCCGCTTTCCGTTATGTCAAGAATTATAAGGTCAAACAGAGAAACAGTTTGCATAATCATTTTTATTTCGTGATAACCGTCTTCACGCTTTTTAAGCACGTCAAGCGTAAGGTTGATTTTTGCGTATGAGCGCGATATGGCGCGCTTGCCTGTTATAATAGTATCTTTGGAAAGCATACTTAAATTCTCCTTAAAGCAGATTATGTGATTTATCAACAATTTCTTGGATTACTTCATCTGTAATATTATCAGCGCATTCTGATTTTTTCAGATATGCAAGGTACTCGATATTTCCCTCCGGACCTTTTATCGGCGAAAAGGATAATCCCGACACATAAAAACCTGTTTCCCGCGAGAAATCAAGCACTTTTTTTATAACGTCAAAATGTACCTTTATATCTTTGACAACACCTTTTTTACCCACTTGCTCTCGTCCCGCCTCAAACTGAGGCTTTATAAGAGCGACAATTTCGCCGTCTTCGGAAAGAAGATTTTTGGCAACAGGAAGCACAAGTTTAAGCGAGATAAAAGACACATCTATGGACGCGAAATCAATCTCACAGCCTATATCTTCCGGTGTGACATAGCGTATATTTGTACGCTCCATGTTGACAACTCTCTCATCTTGCCGTAACTTCCACGCAAACTGCCCGTATCCAACGTCAACGGCAAATACTTTTTTCGCGCCGTTTTGGAGCATGCAGTCAGTAAATCCGCCGGTTGAAGCGCCTATATCCATAGTTGTCTTGCCGTTAAGTGTTATAGGAAATTCGCGCATAGCCTTTTCAAGCTTAAGTCCGCCTCGGCTCGCATATTTTAAAGTCTCGCCGCGAACCTCCGGCTTTGTGGTTTCTTCGTCAACCATTTGTCCGGCTTTATCGCATTTTTGATTATCTATATATACTTGTCCTGACATAATTATGGCTTTCGCTCTTTCTCGGCTTTGAGCGAGACCGTTTTGTACAAGCAGAGCGTCAAGTCTTATTTTTGCCATTTGAAGGCTCCTTTCTGCAGTGATGCATAAATCAGCGGTTTATCTCGTTTGCTATCGTTTCCGCGTCAAGCCCGTAAAGCTTGTCCAGTTCGTCTATAGAACCGTGTGTGATAGGTTTATCGGGAAAGGCAAAAATACGGAATTTGCAGTCGATTTGTTTTTCTTTTAAAAGTGTGCCAATCATACTTCCGAGTCCGCCTGTCTTAACGTTATCTTCTATCGTTATTACTTTGCCCGTTTTTATGGCGGAGGATATAATAGCCTCTTCGTCAAGCGGTTTGATTGTGGGAATCGCGATGATTTCGATGGATTTATTCGTAAGAGCCGCGGACTCCTGAGCGCGTTTCACCATTCGTCCTGATGCTATCACAGTAACATCGCTGCCGCTTTTTATAAGCTGCGCTTTTCCGAGAGTGAAATCGGAACTTATATCCTCTGCTTCCGTTCCGCCGCGCGGATAGCGTATGGCTATAGGCGCGTTAAAATTATTTACGGCAAAATGAAGCATTGTTTCGAGTTGGTCGAGAGTGGCTGGAGATAAAATAGTCATATTTGGCATATGGGAAAGATATGAAATATCATATACACCCTGATGCGTTTCACCGTCCGCTCCAACTATTCCCGCGCGGTCAATGGGGAATACCACATGCAGATTTTGCAGACACACATCATGAAGCGTTTGGTCATATGCGCGCTGTAAAAATGAGGAATAAAGCGGTATTACCGGCACATATCCCGCGGACGCAAGTCCCGCCGCCATTGTTGTGCCGTGCTGTTCTGCTATTCCCACGTCAAAAAATCTGTTCCTAAATTTTTTCTGAAAATTATCAAGCCCAGTGCCGTTTGGCATGGCTCCGGTTATGGCTACAACTTTTTTGTTGTTTTCAGCGAGATTTATAAGTGTTTTTCCAAAACGCTCGCTGTAAGTTTCGCCCTTTTTTTGCGTTTCGCCCGTTTCTTTGTTGAAGGCTGAGATACCGTGGAATTTTTGTGGATTGTTTTCAGCGTGAACGTATCCTCTGCCCTTTTTCGTTTGAACATGTATCAGTACAGGGCGCTTTTCGCTGCGCGCATACTCAAAACAATTAATAAGCGCTTTTATGTCGTGTCCGTCCACAGGTCCCATATAACGAAATCCCATATCGTCAAATATGGTAGTGGGAATGACAAGGCGGCGAAAGTTTCTTTTAATATGCTTTATAAGATTAACAATATGTTTTCCGACTAATGGTATATGTTTCAAAAAACCTTCCACAACATGCTTAGAGCGGAAGTATGTGGGAGACATGCGCAGCTTGCGAAGATGCTTTGGAATAGCGCCGACATTTTTTGAAATAGACATCGCATTGTCGTTTAAAACAAGTATAAGCGGGGTTTTGCTGTGCCCGGCATCATTCATAGCCTCATACATCATTCCGCCCGTCAGCGCTCCGTCACCGAACACAGATATAACATTGTAGTCGTCCACATCAAGATCGCGCGCTCTGGCTATTCCGAGAGCGGCTGAAATAGAGGTTGAACTGTGGCCTGTGTTAAAAACGTCACATTCGCTTTCGCTTTTCTTGGGGAACCCGGACATTCCGCCGAACTGGCGAAGGGTTTTAAAACCTTCTTTGCGCCCTGTAAGAATCTTATGAACATACGACTGGTGTCCGACATCAAAAATAATTTTATCTTTCGGAACGTCAAAAACAGTGTGCAAAGCAACGGTCAGTTCCACAATACCAAGATTGGAAGCTAAATGACCGCCGGTTTCAGATACACTGTCAATCAGAAACTCGCGAATCTCACGGCACAGAACCGTCAGTTCGTCTGTATTAAGCTTTTTTAAATCATCGGGCGATTCTATTTTCTCTAAAAGTTTATTCATAATAAACGCCTCGTAAATATTATCAGTGCTTCTTTTTATGCGTAAGATGCTTAAAGAAGTACATTGTTTTTCCAACTATAAATACTATGGAATTACCGTTCTGCATAGAAATTCCTTTGGACATAGCTTTTCCGCCGATTGTGAGAGCGCCTACAAGACCTGTAAGAATAAGTCCTGGCAGCACGCCTTGAAAATGAAATATGGCGGTTAGTTCCACAACAATTGCCGCGGTTGTGGCACCGGAAATAATACCCGCTATGTCTCCGATAACGTCGCAGCACATATTCGCAAGCTGTGGAGCATGTCGTATAACGGAAATACATTCTTTCGCGCCTGCCACTTTGCGCGCGGCAAGAGAATGAAAGGGTTTTTCCTCGGCGGACTGAACTGCCGTGCCAACCATGTCAAATATTATATTAACCGCGATTATCATAAGCAAAAGCATAAGCGCAAAGAACACAGTCATAGAGTTCATCGCCGCTGATGTGATAAAACTGAAAAATACTGATAATGCGAATGAAAGAATAACAACTATTACAGTCCATTTATACGATGTTGAAACGTTGGAATTCGGTTTTGGCACTTTGAATTTCTTTTTTCGCGGTATGTCGGATTTGTCCAAGTATATTCGCTCCTTTATATATCAACAAATTTGCTGAATCATATTTGCGGGACAGGGCATAAGAGTGTGCCGCTGATATTTCAGCATTTGTATTACATTCAGAATAATAGGGTAATGAACAGAGTAAAGTTTGCGGCATAGGTCCGGAAGGCTTTCCCGAGAGTCTGCTTTATCGTCGCCGAAGAAGCGGTTTCCCATTAAAGACTCACACATTTTATAGTTGCCGGACTGCCACTGAGTCCGCACTGCAATCCTCTGCTCATCCGTATTTCAGACAGCCTAGAAGTTTTCCCAAACAGCCTTAGCTAATCGTATCCTCTTTTGCAGATATGGTTTCAACGCGCATTTGCCTTTTTGAATTTTGGCCAAAATTCAAAAAAGGCTTTTTTATCGCGTATTCGCGCATATCCACTCAAGGCTGGCTACGCTGCCCACAGCATTCATACCGATTCCCTTGTGAGGAAACGGATTACTAACCGCGAAGCAGGTTTTCCCCTATGCCGTAACGACTTGCACCCTTAGGGGGTATGGGCCGCCACAGTCATAGGCCTCCACGGAAAAGGGGGGAAGGGTAACCATGCCGTTGGAAACCGCCCCTAAACCTTAACTCCCAGCATCAGCCCCGAACTGGGCGTTCAAAGCAAAACACCAGAAACTTCATCGATGTGCCATTTGGCGGATTTTTAGGCCCGCTTTCCGAAAAGCCGTACTGACTAGGATACTGCACCGCTATTATAATAGATTAAATATAACATATTTTCTGTAAAAAGTCAATGACGGAGCGAAATAGTTTATAAAAGTGTTATAAAAATATACCGCGAATTTATCAAAGCGTATTTTTAAACTCCAACGAACAGTAATTTCACGAAAAAATATTTACAAATTCGCTTTAACGTTATATAATAGAAAGTAATTAAAATTTTCGGAGGATAAGTCATGAATGATATACTGAAAGATGTTTCCGTATCACAGAGAATTGTTGTAAAAGTTGGAACATCAACGCTTACATATGAGAGGGGAACAATGAATCTGAAATTGATTGACCGCTTATCAATGGTACTTTCAGATTTGCGGAATCAGGGAAAGGAAATAATTCTTGTTTCCTCAGGCGCAATAGGTATTGCGCTGGGAAAACTTGGACTTTCGGAAAAACCGAAGGATACTAAAGGCAAACAAGCGGTTGCCGCCGTGGGGCAGTGCGAACTGATGTATCTTTATGATAAAATGTTCGGAGAGTATAATAATACTGTCGCTCAGGTGCTTGTCACACGCGATGATATTGCGATACCGAGAAGAAAAAGGAATATCCAAAATACAGTGACAACGCTGCTTGAAATGGGTATTATTCCGATTGTAAACGAGAATGACACGGTAAGCTACGATGAAATTGAAATAGGTGATAACGATACTCTTTCAGCGGTTGTAGCCGACCTTGTGGACGCTGATTTGTTGGTGCTTTTCTCGGATATAGACGGACTGTATGATGATGATCCGCATAAGAATAAGAATGCTAATTTTCTGCCGGTAGTATATGATATAGATGCAGTAAAGGATGTTGCGGGAGGCGCCGGAACAAGCCGCGGAACAGGCGGAATGGTGACGAAGCTTGAAGCTGCTCAGCGCGCTACTAATGCCGGTATACACATGATTATCGCAAACGGAAACAATGTGGATGCTATGTATGATATTTTAAACGGCGAGCCTGTCGGAACGCTGTTTGTGTCTAAAAATTTTGAAAGGACAGATGATTGATGAGTGAATTGATTGAAAAATGCTCTATTGCAAAAATCGCGGGTTATAAGTTGGTATCGGTTGACACGATTACAAAGAATAACGCACTTGAGGCAATCGCCCGCGCGCTGGAGGAAAAAGCGGAAGAGATTATCAAGGCTAATAATATTGATATAGATAACGCTGAGAAAAACGGAATCCGCAAGGCTATGATTGACCGTCTGACTCTGACAAAAGAGCGGATAAAAGATATTTCCGAGGGAGTAAGACAGGTTAAATCTCTATCTGACCCGATAGGCGAAGTGGTGAAGATGTGGAAACGTCCAAATGGATTAATGATAGGACAGAAACGTGTTCCGATGGGCGTTATTGCGATAATTTACGAGGCGCGTCCAAATGTTACGGTCGACGCGGCAGTGCTGTGTTTAAAGACGTCAAACGCTTGTATACTACGAGGCGGCAGCGAGGCGATAAATTCAAACAAGGCAATCATGAAAATAATTCAGGATGCCGCATATGGCGCGGGCATTCCGGAGGGAGCGCTTAACATTATTGAGGACACCTCCCGTGAAACCGCGACACAGCTTATGAAAATGAATGGGTATATTGATTTGCTAATTCCGCGAGGAGGAAAAGGTCTTATTAAAAGCGTTGTGGAAAACGCGACAGTTCCGGTGGTTGAAACCGCGGCGGGTAACTGCCATGTTTACGTGGACAGTGATGCGGATTTGGATATGGCTCTTAAAATTGTGCTTAACGCAAAGACGCAGCGTCCATCAGTATGTAATGCGGCTGAAACTCTGCTTGTAGACACCGCAATAGCAGATGAATTTATTCCTATGGTTTTTAACGCGCTGAAAGAAAAAAATGTTGAGATAAGAGCTGATAAAAAATCAAAGAGTATTTTCTCAGATGTGAATGACGCGACTGACGAGGATTATTATACTGAATATAACGATTATATTATAGCTGTTAAAATAGTAGATGGAATCGATGAGGCAATCGCGCACATAAATAAGTATAATACAAAGCATTCCGAAGCGATTGTGACTAACAATTACGAGCATTCTCAGAAGTTTTTAAACGAGGTGGACGCGGCGGCGGTATATGTGAACGCGTCAACACGTTTTACAGATGGATTTGAGTTTGGTTTCGGCGCTGAAATTGGTATCAGCACACAAAAAATGCACGCTCGCGGACCTATGGGATTGGAATCTCTGACATCTATAAAGTATGTAGTGTATGGCGACGGTCAAATTAGAGAATAATTTGAATACGACACGGAAGGCAAAATAATGAAACAAGCAGACTTAAAAATGATTTTAAAAAGTGTGGCAAACGGAGAAATATCTGTTGATGAGGCTGTTACAAAATTTAAGACAGCGCCGTTTGAGGATTTGGGCTTCGCAAAGATAGATTACCATAGAGGTATTCGCCAGGGATTTGCCGAGGTTATATACGGTGAGGGGAAAACTCCGGATCAAATAGTTCAAATTGCGGATAATATGTTGAAAAACGGGCAAGAAACTGTTTTAATAACAAGAATGAACAGTGAAGCCGCACTTCTTGCGAAAAAAAGTTTGCCGTTTACTTATCATGAAATTGCGAGAGTCGGAATAGCCGGTCAAATGCCGGTTTCTGACACTGACACAAGTATTGTTGTCGCTACGGGCGGCACAAGCGATATGCCTGTAGCGGAAGAGGCGTCTTTGACGGCTGAAGCGCTGGGCAATAAAGTAATCCGTATATATGATGTGGGAGTTTCAGGTATACATCGTCTTCTATCACATTCCGAGGAAATCATGAACGCAAAAGTCATAGTTGCTGTCGCGGGAATGGAAGGCGCTTTGGCAAGCGTGATAGGCGGACTGGCGGATTGTCCTGTGATAGCCGTCCCGACAAGCGTAGGCTACGGCGCGTCATTCGGCGGAGTGGCGGCGCTTTTGTCGATGCTAAATTCCTGTGCGAGCGGAGTTAGTGTGGTAAACATTGATAATGGTTTCGGAGCTGGATATTTGGCAAGTATCATTAATCACATATAAAAATTAAAGGACGCTGAAAATCAGCGCCCTTTGTTCATTTTTTTATTTATTTGTTTTTCCTGCCATTTGGTTGTTATTGTTACTACTATGCCGATTATTATATAAATACCGACAAATACGGGCAGTACATATATAAACCACTCATACCACTGCATGAACTCCATAATTCCCGAAACCGCGCTTGCAATAAATGTAATTACCGCGCAGCCGGTAAAGTGTATCGCAAAGGTCAGCGGAAACGGAATATCGCTGTCATAAATCATTGATATAAGTCCGTAAAGCGCCGATGCCGCAAGCCATGTTGTAAACTGAAGCATAACCGCCATTCCTGTTGCCTCATACAACCCGAATGCCCACAGCGACGCTGTTGTCACAACAAATCCAATTCCCAGTCCGACAATAAGATGCTCTATAATTTTATTCTTCATTTCAACATACCTCCATAACATATTTTTTAAATTCTTTGACGTATTTTCTTGAGATTGTAAGAAGTTTTTTAGTGTCCCTTAATATTGCCGTATAGTTGCCGCTCAGTTCTGCCTCTACAGACTCTATAATATTTACATTTACGACAATTCCTTTGCTTATCCGTATAAAACCTTTCGCGTGTCCTATGCTTTCCAGTTCATACAGCTTATGACGCACCTCGTATTCCTCGTTGCCGATATGAGCGATTGTCTTGTTATTGTCCGCTTCAAAATAAGTGACGTCCTTAATATCAAACAAATATTCTTTTTCGTTTTTAAAGAAAAACATTTTCTGAAACGATTTCTGACCTGTCAGCAACTCCGCAATGTTCTGCACCTGCGGGTTTGCGACATCACCGCGTATTATAACCTCAGGCTCTGCCGCGTCAGTATGCTCAAGTGTTACCTTCATATCATCATTACCCCCCTTTCGTTAATTAAAGTATAACATGTGCTGACAGATAAATCAGCATTTTTTTGTAAGTGGTAGAAAATTCGATGCAAGACGTCAAAAGGGACACTAAAAATTAGTGTCCCTTTTGCTGTGCGGTTAAAATAGTTTTTCAAGCAGTTTGTTTGACCGTTCAACAAACCGTGTCATTTGTTCCGCATCAAGCGGACTGTGGCTCAGCTTTGCCAAGTCATACACGTGGTCAATTACGATACCCGCGTCCTCGTCATTTAATCCGTCAAGCTTTTTAATAAGCGAATTGTTTGAATTAAGCACAAGCGTAAATTCGTCCTTAAACATATCCGCCATACCTGCCATCTGTTGACCATACGCGCGGTACATCTCTCGCATACGTCTTGACTGCTCGCCTAAAAGAATTATAGCGGGCACGTTCTCGTCCTTTAGTGACTGTACCTCGATTTTAAGCGACTCATCACCGATTTTCTGCTTAAATTTCTCAATCAGTTTTTCGTCCTGTTTCTTTGCCTCGTCGTCCTTTTCCGTGTTGTCGGAAATATCATTAATGGCGGAGTCAATACGCTTAAATTTAACGTCTGACTGCTTCATCTCAACGAATGATATAAAATGCGTGTCCATCATTGACGGCATAACAACAGCGTTAAGTCCCTGGTCTTTGAACATTTTCACATACTGAGACTGAGTAACGGGGTCGGAAATGTAGTAAACATCCTTGTTTTCCTTGCCGTCAAGATACTCGTTAAGCGTCAGGT
The DNA here is from genome assembly GCA_910585485.1 of uncultured Clostridia bacterium. GTDB lineage: Bacteria > Bacillota > Clostridia > UBA1381 > UBA1381 > Hominilimicola. The sequence continues at coordinate 8,041 of CAJUEZ010000011.1, read as the reverse complement.
ATTTATCAGATAAATCCTTATAAATAATAACGTCCTTGACCTTATCGTAAAACTTTTCATCACGCAGACAGCCGTATTTTATAAATACGTTTATATCGTCCCAATACTTCTCGTAATTTTCCTTGTCCGTGTTGTAAATACTCGTCAGTTTATCGGCAACCTTTTTTGTAATGTGCGCGGATATTTTCTTAACGTATCCGTCATTTTGCAAAAAGCTTCGTGAAACGTTAAGAGGAAGGTCGGGGCAATCAATAACGCCCTTTAGGAGCATCAGAAATTCGGGAATGACCTCTTTTACATTGTCAGCCACAAACACCTGATTGTTATACAGTTTTATCTGTCCCTCCTGACCTGCGAATTCGTGATTTATTTTCGGGAAATACAGAATGCCTTTTAAATTGAACGGATAATCAACATTCAGATGTATCCAAAACAGCGGCTCTGTGAAGTCCATAAATACATTTCGATAAAACTCTTTGTAGTCTTCGTCTGTGCATTCCGACGGTTTTTTCATCCAAAGCGGATTTGTGTTATTTATCGGCTTCGGCTCTTCGTGCTTATGTTCTTCCTCGTGGTCGTGCTCATGGTCATGACCGCAATCGCATTCTTCTTTTTTGTCGGGAGTTTCAATGTAAATCTCAACAGGTAGGAATGAGCAATATTTATGAAGTATTTGACGGATTGTGTGCTCTTCTAAAAATTCTTCGCTGTCCTCGGCTATGTTAAGAGTTATTGTAGTGCCGCGCTCGGTTCTTTCGCCGTCCGAAAGTTCAAATTCCATACTTCCGTCACATGTCCATTTTGCCGCTTTCGCTCCGTCCTGGTATGAAAGCGAGTCAATCTCAACGCTGTCGGCAACCATGAACGCGCTGTAGAAACCAAGACCGAAATGACCGATAATCTGCGCGCCCTTGTCGTCTTCCTCTTTGTATTTTGAAAGGAAATCACTCGCTCCCGAAAATGCGATTTGATTAATGTACTTGTCAATTTCCTCCGCTGTCATTCCGATACCGTTATCGGAAATCACAAGTTTTTTTGCGTCCTTAAAGACTGAAACAGTCACTTTGAATTTTTCGTCTTCCGCTATTTGCGAGTCGCCGATGCTTGCAAGCTTTTTAAGCTTTGTTATCGCGTCGCATCCGTTTGAAACAAGTTCCCTGAGGAATATGTCTTTGTCTGAATAAAGCCATTTTTTTATGATAGGGAAAAGATTTTCGCTGTCAACTGAAATATTACCCTTCGCCATTTGTAAGTCACTCCTTCATTTATTTATGTTATTAATACATATAATAACTCTGCCGATACAATTTGTCAATACAAAATTAGCACTCAATGAAGTAGAGTGCTAACAATTTACAATTTATTCATATTTTAACCTATAATTTGGATTTTAAATCTTCAAGTTCCTTTTGTATTTTGGTAATCTCATTAAAAATATAATGTTTTGATGTGATATTTGTATCATCTCTGCAAAGAAGATAGTCTACACTAACTTTAAAGAAATCTGCAAGCTTAATTAAACTATAACTATCAGGGTTGGTTTTTCCCGTTTCGTAGTTTGACAAAGTTTTTTGGTCAATCCCGGTGGCATTGGCAACGTCAATTTGTCTTAAATCTCTGTCCTCCCGCAAGTCTTTTATCCTGTTCATTATAGCCAATATCTCCTTTTTTCTTTCAATTATACTATAATATTAGTATAAACACTTGACATACTAATATATTCCTTGTACAATGGAAATACATTAGTACAAAGAGGTGTTTCTATGGCTGAATTTTGTAAAGAGTGTTTTTTAAAGGAATTTGAGGTAGACTTGAAAAAGCAAAAAGTAGTCGAATCAAAAGATTTCGGTTTATGCGAAACTTGTGGATTTATAAAACTGATTGTCATACGAATAGTATATAAAAATCCCGTAAGGCGGTTAGTCAGAAAGATAAAAGGGCGCTAATAATGAAAGACCCGCGGTCAGTTTAAACTTTTCCGAGAGTCTTTTTGATAGCTGATTACACATAACCGTAAATTCCTCGTACGCTGACCTCGCCTGAAGAGACATGGATAATTTCGTTATTTGTTGACACAACAAGATTGCCGTCTTCATCAACGTCAATGGCTTTGCCGTGAAGAGTTTCTTTTTTATAAATAACACTGACTTCTTTTCCTATTGTGACGCAATGACGTTTATATTCGTCAAGAATTGCGCCGAGACCTCCGTCAAGAAATTTTGCATAATAATATTCAAACTCATTTAGGATTTTTGCGGTAAGATCATTTCTTTTTTGCTTTTTACCGCTTTCGATATACAGTGACGTCGCGCGGTGTGCGATTTCTTCGGGAAACGACTCTGTATTTACATTCACGCCAATTCCGCATACAATATGATTTATCATATTTTTTTCCGATGACATTTCCGTTAAAATTCCGCATAGCTTTTTACCGCCTATAACTATATCGTTCGGCCATTTAATCATAGCATCGTTTTCTACCGCCTTACAAACCGCAATACCCGCTACAAGCGTTATCTGCGCCGCTTCAAGAGGCGGAATATCCGGTTTTAGCAATATTGTGTGCCATATTCCGGCGCCACGCGGTGAAGTCCAGGCGCGTCCGCGCGTGCCTTTTCCTCCTGTCTGCGTTTCCGCTATGAAAACGCTTCCGTCAGGAGCGGTATTATTCGCCTTTGCACGCTCGTTTGTTGTGTCCGTTTCATCATAATAAAAAATATTTTGACCTATAAATTTTGTGTTGAGATTATTTTTAATTTCCTCTTCGGATATAATGTCAGGTGAGGAAACAACACGGTAGCCTTTATTGGTAACGGATTCTATTTCATAGCCGTCAGACCTGAGTTTTTTTATATGCTTCCATACTGCCGTGCGGGATATATTAAGCTGCGCGCTTATCTTTTCGCCGGATATGTATCCATCCGCAGATTTGAGTATATCTAAAATTGTTTGTTTCAAATTCATCAATCCCTTCAAGATAAATTATACATTTTTTAGACTGAAAAATCAATATAAATTGTAGCAAATCTTGACTTTAAGCAATAAAAATAGTATACTTAAAGGTAGAAGTTGGCAACAGTCGATTTTAATAATTTAAATTAAAAATTTTGGAGGGGTAGAAATGTTCAAAAATATTGGAAAAAAAATTAAGCTTTATGCTAAGGTGCTGTTTATTATTCAGATGGTTATATCAATTATTGCGGCACTCGTGCTTATTACTACTGCTATGGCTTTTGTTGGCGACACAGACGGGTTGTCATTACTCTTTATTCCGCTTATACTTATAGGTATGGGAATATCCATGTTGTTGGCATATTTGTCGGTAATGTTTTTATACGCGTACGGTGAGATTACAGACAATACTGCGGATTTAAAAAGGGGAATGGACTATCTCTGCATGAAACTGGGGGGTGACGAGAAACCGTTTGAGCAGAAAACCGGTGATGATTTTGAGAATGCGCAAAGTGCGGAATGAGAAATCCATCGGACGCGAAATATTGTAAAGGCTGTAGCAGTTCAGAACCAATCAGCCTAAAGTCTGTGAAACATACTGCACCGATAAATCACGGAACGATTCCTGCCACAGCCGGATGGACATGCAAAAGCTGCGGAACAAAAAACAGTGCAAGCGCTGTGTATTGTAAATCCTGCGGTACGGGAAGATAAATGATAAATAAGCGGTCATTCACTGGGTGAATGACCGCTTTAATATTAATGTTTTATTGATTTTATAATCTGAATAATTACAAAGGAGGAAAGAGACAGCAGATATACCGTAAAGAGCAGGGGAAGCGTAAGAGTTGCTACCGCGAATATGCCATGCAGAGACGGTATAAGAAGCACTGCGTTTAACAGTGCGAATCCTATAATAAAAGCGCCTATCATGTTTTTATTATTCCACATTCGTTTTGAAAACCACACGCTTTTTTCTGACTTGCAGTTAAAACCATGAATGAGTCTTGACAGGCATAGCGTGGCAAATGCCATTGTGCATGCCGTTTGCTCGTCAATGGAAAGACCTATATAAAAGGCGATAATGGTTACAACTCCGATTATAAATCCTTCGACAGCGATATTTGTTATAACTCGTTTTGTCAGTATTGATTCGTTCTTATCGCGGGGTTTTTCCTTCATTACTTCCGCGCTGTGAGGCTCGACACCGAGCGCTATTGCGGGAAGACTGTCCGTCAGAAGATTGATAAACAGCAGATGAACTGCTTTAAAAGGTACAGGCAGAGCCATTATAGAGGCATACAGCACTGCGAGGATTCCGGCGGTATTGCCTGAAAGCAGAAATTGAATGGAGCGCTGAATATTCCGGTAAAGGTTACGGCCGTTTTCAATAGCTTTTACTATTGTGGCAAAATTATCGTCAGTCAGAACCATAGAAGCCGCGTCTTTTGCGACTTCGCTGCCTGTTATGCCCATTGCCACTCCTATATCCGCCTGCTTTAGCGCGGGCGCGTCATTAACGCCGTCGCCGGTCATGGAAACTATATAGCCTTTTCGCTGCCACGCGCTGACGATGCGTATTTTGTGTTCGGGCGATACGCGCGCGTATACCGCGACATCTGTTACAAAATCATCAAGCTCCTTGTCTGAAAGGTTTTCTATATCGCTGCCTTCAACGGCACGTCTGCCGCTGTCCAGTATGCCGATTTTTTCGGCGATTGCCGATGCTGTCACAAGGTGATCGCCCGTAATCATTATCGGCATAATTCCGGCTGTTTTACATTTGGCAACGGCATCCGCGCTTTCTTCTCTGGGAGGGTCTTGCATGGCGATTAATCCGAGAAGCGTATAATTGTTTTCATCGGATAGGGAGATGGAAGTGTTTGAAATATCCTTTTCACAAACCGCAAGCACTCTTAATCCTTCTTTGGAAAATTGACTGTTCGCGCTTTTTAACTTTTCAAAATCGGACGCGGTAATTTCTCGCTTGCCGTCAGTCGTTTTAATCTCTGTTATACGATCTGAAAGCACATCAACCGCTCCTTTTGTAAACATCTTATAATTGCCGTCGATTTGATGGACGGTACTCATAAGCTTGCGGTCTGAATCAAAAGGTATTTCGTTAAGACGAGGATATTTTTCTCTTAATGTCTCGTGATGTAAATTATGCTTGTCGGCAAAATCTATCAGCGCGATTTCCGTGGGGTCGCCGATTGCTTCGCCGTTTTTGCGAACCGCGTCGCTGCAAAGCGTGCCGGCTGTAATTAGCCAAGCGTAACTTTCGCTGAGTGTTGAATCTTTGCCCGTTATTTTGCCGTCAAAATATAGTTTTTGAACGGTCATTTTATTTTGCGTAAGAGTTCCTGTTTTGTCCGAGCATATTATTGACACGCTGCCCAGTCCTTCGACAGCTTGTAATTTTCGTATAATCGCATTTTCTTTGGCAAGTTTTTGAGTGCCTGATGATAAAACGATAGTCACTATAGAACTCAGCGCCTCCGGAATAGCGGCTACGGCAAGCGCCACAGCAAAAATGAAAGCCTGTGAAAACGAGTTGAGATTTATTTCGCTTTTGTTTTGTAACAGAGTCAGTCCCATTACTATTATACATACCGCTATTATAATAATCGAAAGTTTTTTACCGAAATTATCAAGACTGATTTGCAGCGGAGTTTTTTTCTCCTGAGTGCTCTTTAGAAGCGCTGCTATTTTTCCGATTTCTGTGTTCATACCGATTTCGGTAACTACCATTTTCGCCCTGCCGTATGTTGCAAAACTGCCGGAATAGAGCATGTTCACTCTGTCGCCTAAAGGTTTTTTACCGTCAATAACTGTGTCTTGTTTTTCGGAACTTTCGCTTTCACCGGTCATCGCGCTTTCATCCGTTTTAAGAGAAGCGTTTTCGATTATGCGCCCGTCCGCGCATACGTAATCGCCCGCTTCTATAACGACAACGTCTCCGACAGTGACATCAGAACCCGAGATAACTGTTATTTCGCCGTCACGCATAACTTTTGCGGTTGGCGCGGACATGCTTTTCAGTGAATTAAGCGAGTGTTCTGCCTTTAGGTGCTGAACTGTGCCAAGCACGGCATTTATAGTAATCACTATCAGAATTACCGCGGCACTTTCTATGTCGCCCAATATGCCTGATACAATAGCCGCTATGATAAGTATTATTACAAGAAAGTCTTTGTATTGCTCTAAAAAAAGTAAAAAAGTGTTTTTCTTTTTACCCTCGGAAATTTCGTTCTTGCCGAATTTTTTTTGATTTTCTTCCGCCTGTTTCTGAGAAAGACCGTTTTCACTTGTTCCGAGTGATTTAATGATTGTTTCTTTGTCCGTCTGATATGGATTCATGCTTTTTCCTCCCTGAAAAATAAGTATCATGCCGCGACTGAGTAATTAAATAGTGAGATTTGTTATTAGAATGTTTTGTATTCATAATAAAAAGAAGCAACACTTCTATCGCAGCCTTATCTGCAACAAAAGTCTTGCTTCTTAGAATATGATACGGACCCAAAGGTCGTATTGACGACATCATATTACGCACTATAGCGCAAGCTACTCCCTTTTATTGACTGTTATAATATCATATTATTTCCAACACGTCAATAGGATATTCAAAAAAGTATGTGATTTTGTGACATTAAGACTGATCAGCTGTTTTTTAATCTTTCCGCAATATCAAGTATCAGGTTAAGGTCGGTTTCGCTGAGAGTCTTTATCGTATTAATGATAGTATTCAGTAAGTTTGGCTCCTGTATCGATGTGTCAAAAAACTCCTCTGGTGTTATCCCAAAATAATCGCATATGTTAAGAAAACCTGACATTGACGGCATTGCTTTGCCGGAGGATATGGATTGAATGTAGCTTTTGCTTTGTCCTAAGTCAAAACTCATCTGATACTCGGAAATGCCATTTTTTAATCGTAATTCAGTAATTCGGTTTTTTATAAATTCTTTGCCATTCTGTATTTTAACATCAATTTCATCTGTCATATTTATCACCTCACGAAAATTTTATTACAAGTATAATTTGTAATATAAAAATTATATTTGTCTAAAGATGTAAAAATATACTTGAAATTACAAATTATATTTGTTATAATATGCTTATAGAACATTATATGGCAAATTTAATTAGTATTAAGGAGAGATTCGCATTATGGATAATAACAATAACCCTATAAGCATTTCATTGGATAGAAAAACAATGATACGATTTGCCGCAGTGGCTGTTTTGATGATAGATGTTATATTTATGCTGTCGACATATATAAAGATAAGTGCGATAGGGCAGATAGGTAGTCTTTTCGGAAATTTAACGGGAATGCTCGTTGATTTGGGAGATGGAAAATATACCGTATTCTCTATTATAACATTTATAAGAAAATTAATGATTATATTTGCCGATGGGGCAGGCGCGCCTGGCGCATATTTATTATCCATACTCTTGTGGGCATTACATACACTTGCTATAGTTTTGACTTTGGTCGGAGCCGTAAACATTCTCAGGAAGAAAACCGAATTGGGACACACAAACGGCAGGAGTGGAACAATAATAGCGCTTATTATGGCGGTAGTGGTTTTTATAGCCGGAATGATGGTTAATTCGACTATAGAGAAAGAAAGCGGCGGATTCATATCGGAAATTATAAAATTTACCGCCTCGCCGTTTATAGTATGTGTCTTGTGCTTTGTGTATAACATATACTTTGTCCCGAGACTGGCAAACATTATTGAAAAGCCAATGTTTAAAAAATGCAGTGTTTGCGGTGAAATGATTGATTATGATTCCAATGTCTGCAAGCATTGCGGAGCGTGGCGGTGTATCTTCTGCAATACTGTTAATGAGCCTCATGATCAATCTTGTAAACAATGCGGTTATAAAAACAGTAATAAAACAGTAATAGAACAGTACTCGCTCGGAGGCTGGGATTGTAAAAAATGCTACGGACACAACAGTGGTAATGCGAGATACTGCATAACTTGCGGAGCGGAAAGAAAGGAATCAGAATAAATTTTATTTTAGATATGTAGGTTTGTCAATGATGTGTTACAAAAAAGGTTAAAAAAGTTCGCCATCA
>CAJUEZ010000010.1 GCA_910585485.1 uncultured Clostridia bacterium | reverse complement strand
ACGACCTCCAGCGTGACAGGCTGGCGTTCTAACCAACTGAACTACCGGGCCATATTAATTTTGTAACGCGTTATATTATACGCGCAAAACTTATTTGTGTTACACTTATATGCAACACAACCGCATTTTTATGAAATAAAAATGATATGGTGGGAGTTACAGGGCTCGAACCTGTGACATCCTGCTTGTAAGGCAGACGCTCTCCCAGCTGAGCTAAACTCCCATTTTTAACCGCCTCAATCAGCGACATCAACTATTATAGCAGAACCGGCATGTTTTGTCAACACTTTTTTTAGAAAAATTAAATTTTTTATAGCTTTTACATTATTTTTTAAAAATTACAATTTTTTTATTTATTTTTACATAAATATGATGTATAATGTTATTAACAATATATATATTTTAAAGAAAGGATATGTTCATATGAAGGCAAGCATAAAAAATCTAATTTCTGTCTCATTATCGGTTCTGCTTGGTTTGACTGCCGTTTCGGGATGCGGAACAAAAAACAAGCAGCCATCGCCAACCGCCGCGCCTGCCGCATATACTTCTGATACATATGTTTTTGTCGCTAAAGACATACAAAACACATATATGCAGAAGGTTTATGAAGGTTTTAAAGACTCCTGCTCGGAAATAGGCATAAATACCGCATATGAGGCTCCGGAATCACCAACAGCGGAAAAGCAGATAGAAATCATAAAACGTCTTATAGACCAAAAAGTTAAGGGTATCGCTATTGCCGCGAATGACGAAAACGCGCTTGAACCCGCGCTCAAAGAGGCGATGGACGCCGGCATAAAAGTTATATCTCTTGATTCCGCCGTCAATAAAGACTCAAGACAAATCCATATTAAGCAGGCAGATCCCGAAGAGATAGGATCCAAACTGATCCGCACCGCCTACAATATTACAAACGGCGAAGGCGGAATAGCAATCTTAACCACCACAGAGCAAGCTACAAATCAAAATCTATGGATAAGCTATATGAAAAAGGAATTGGAGGCATATCCCGATAAATACGCGTCTACTCCGCTTATCACCACAGTGTACGGAGACGATGACTACGCAAAATCAAAGACGGAAACGCTTAGTCTTATAGAAAACCCGAATATCAGAGTTATCATTTGTCCGACAGCGGTTGGTCTAAACGCCGCCGGAGAAGTACTGCAAAACACAAGCATGAACATAAGACTTACCGGTCTTGGTATGCCGTCGCAAATCGCTCCGTTTATTGAAAGCGGAATATGTCCTCATGCATATCTTTGGAATACTTCGGATATAGGTTATCTTGCCGGTTACGCGCTAAACGCTTTGGACAACGGACAGATTACAGGCGCTAAAGGAGATATTTTCTCAGCCGGTCACCTCGGAGAGAAAACTGTATCAACCGATTCGGAAGGCGGAACAGAAGTTATTCTCGGCGATTTACTTGAGTTTAACAGTTACAACATCAGCGAATCGAAGGACATGTATTGATCGTTTTCCATCTTTCAAAGTAATCTGACATTAAAAAACGGCTCATTTCGATGCCGTTTTTTTAACGCTTAGTTAAATTCTACGAAACAAGATTCTTCAACCGTAAAACGTGGCACACTGCTTCGTCAAGAGTTTTTTCACTTATTTCACCGTTCTGCACAGCGGACAAAATCTGATTATACGCTGTTTCATAATCCGTTGTTATCAGCAAATCATTACCCGCGTTTACCGCCTTCACATACACATTTTCCACATCTGCCACCGCGCCCATTGCAATATCATCCGTCATAATGACTCCCTTAAAGCCAAGTTCATTTCGAAGTATTTCATGAATTGCCGGAGATAAAGACGCGGGATTTTCACTGTCAAGACTATTTACTATATTATGCGACACAAGCACACAGCTTGCGCCGGCATCAATTCCCGCTTTAAACGGAAGAAAATCGGTTTCCCTAATCGCGTCCGCGCTCTTTTCGTTGTAAACGCTGCCCTTATGGCTGTCACCCGTCACTTCACCGTATCCGGGAAAATGCTTTAAAACGCAGCTTATACCGGTCTTTCTCATTGCGGTTACAGCCTGAGAAATGAAATCAGCGGTTTCTTCGTATCCCTGTCCGAAGCTGCGCTTATAAATATAATTATCAGGATTGGTGGAGACATCGGCAACAGGCGCGAGATTCATATTAATACCCAAACTCAACAGCAATTCGGATTTTTCTCTCGCGTTATCAATCACTGCCTCCATACCGCCCTCCTTATAAATCTGCTGCGGCGACTTATATTTTTCGGGCGCGAGATTTGGGTTCGCGCTGACGCGCACAACCGTTCCGCCCTCCTCGTCAACTCCTATTATAAGCGGTATTCTTACAGATGATTGAAATCCTTCTATCTTCTCTATGACTTGTTCTTTTGTGAGTGAATCAAAATCACGCTGAAACATCAGTATTCCGCCCGGTTTCTTTTCCATCAGTTTCTGCATGTTCTCGCTTTCAGGACATCTTACAAATAAAATCTGTCCCACTTTTTCTTCCAAAGTCATTGAGTCCATAAGTGATTCCGAATTTGTTTCAGATACGTCAACCGTCTTCTTAACCACATTATTATCATTGCTGCCCGTGCCGCAAGAAACGAGTGACAGGCATATAAAAGCCGCTGTCAAAATTGATATTAAACGTCTCATCGCATTATCCCCCTAATTGACTTAAAAAACGGATGTTAAAAAACAGCCATTTCCTAAATTAATTTCTGCGTCTTTCCATTTCTTTATAAATATCGTCCCATGTCATTCCGTTATCGACAAGCATAACTGTCATATGGTAAATAAGGTCCGCCACCTCGTAGCTTATTTCATCTTTGTCGCGATTCTTTCCGGCAATAACAACCTCAGCCGCCTCTTCGCCGACTTTTTTAAGAATCTTATCCTCACCCTTTTCAAACAGATAATTTGTATAACTGCCCTCCTCAGGATGTTCTTTTCTGTCGATTACAACGGCCTGCTCGCGCGCGAATATATCGGAGTGCGCCGGCATACTGTTATCCTCAACAAATTTGCCGTTTTCAATTTTGCGGAAGAAACAACTTCTGTTGCCCGTATGGCATGCGGGTCCCGCCGGATTTACCAAAAGCACAAGGCAATCACAATCGCAGTCCGCGCGCACTTCCTTTACATACATATAATTCCCGGAAGTATCGCCTTTAACCCATACCTCCTGACGGCTTCTTGACCAAAAAGTCGCTCTGCCGGTCTCAATAGTCTGTTTAATGGTGTCCGCGTTCATATATGCTACCATAAGCACCTCGTTAGTTTCAACATTCTGAACAACAGCGGGAATAAGTCCCGACGCGTCAAATTTAAGGCTGTTTATTATTTCCTCCATTATGTATTCCTCCTTTAAAAATCGTCTTACTACTTAAGCTTCATTAAATGCCAGTTCTTCATCAAATAATCGATTCCCGAAATAACCGTAAAAACTACGGAAATCCATATCAGAATATCGGAAATCAATTCAGGTTTAACTCCCAAAAATGTGCCCTCAACATGCAAAAGCAGCATAGCCGCTATAACAGCTACCATCTGCGTCACAGTTTTCAGCTTTCCCCACATACTAGCCGCGACAACATTTCCGTCTCCCGCCGCGACAAGTCTTACACCCGCAACCATAAATTCACGCGTGAGCACTATCATCAGCGCCCATACAGACATTCTGTCATAGTGCATCAGTATCAGAAATGCCGCTGTAGTAAGCACCTTATCAGCCAACGGATCCACAAATTTTCCGAAGGTTGTGGTCTGATTATATTTTCTCGCTATGTGCCCGTCTATCGCGTCCGTCACAGAAGCGATAATAAATACTCCGAGAGCCGCGTAATGACACGACGCGTCATGAAGCATAAACAGAACCATAAATATCGGCACGAGAAATACGCGCACCATCGTTATTTTATTCGCAGTATTCATATCTATACCACCTTTCCAGTTAAATCATATTCATCCGCGTCCAAAATTTCCACATCAACTATATCACCCGCAAAAATCTCATCCTCAGCGGCAAAATATACTTTTCCGTCAACTTCTATGCTGTCTCCTCTGCTTCTTCCGTAAAACAAGAAGTTGTCTTCGTCATAACCCTCGGCTATAACCTCAAGCGTCTTTCCTATCTTCTGTTTGTTAAGTTCCAGAGAAATTCCCTGCTGCAGTGTCATTAAAGAATCAAGGCGCTCATCTTTAACATCCTCGTCTATCTGGTCGGGAAATGATGCTGCCGGAGTATCCTCCTCCTGAGAATATGTAAACACTCCCATCCTGTCAAATCTGACTTTTTTTACAAATTTGTATAAATCATCAAAATGTTCCCGTGTTTCGCCGGGGAATCCGACAATTATTGACGTTCTAATGGTGCAATCGGGCATCTTTTCACGAATTTTTTCAATCTTCCGCAGCATTTCCTCCTGTGTGGTTCGCCGTGCCATACGCTTTAAAATATAGTTATTTCCATGCTGAACAGGCATATCTATGTAATTACATATTTTATCATACTTCGCCATTGTGTCTATAAGCGAATCCGTAATTGCCTCAGGATAGAAATAATGCACCCTTATCCACTCTATTCCCTCAATCTTAACAAGTTCCTCCAAAAGCTTGTCAAGCGAATATTCTCCGTATAAATCAATACCGTAACGCGATGTGTCCTGAGCTATTAAAATCAGTTCCTTAACTCCGCTTTCCGCAAGTGACCTTGCCTCATCGGTAATATCTTCAATCTTTCTGCTTCTAAAATGTCCGCGTATCATAGGAATAGCGCAGTAAGTACAGTTATTATCGCAGCCATCCGCAATTTTCAGATAGGCTGTATATGACGGTGTAGACAAAATCCTTGGAAGTCTTTCCTCTATTGTTCTTTCTTTGTGTCCGCATATAACAGGCTTTTCGCCATTAAACGCGCGGCGGATAACCTCCGCGATTTTATCATAATCACCTGTGCCGACTATCGCGTCAACTTCAGGCAGTTCTTTTAAAATATCACTGCTGTAGCGCTCGGCAAGACAACCCGTCGCAATAAGCAGACGGCATCTTCCTTCTTTATACTGTGCCATTTCCAGTATTGCGTCTATTGATTCCTGCTTTGCGGTCTCAATAAAACCGCATGTATTCACGATTATTATATCAGCCTCGGCAGGGTCATGCGTTATAGCAAAGCCGTCCGAAGCAAGTATGCCTAACATTATTTCGGCGTCTGTTTGGTTTTTCGCGCAGCCTAACGAAACAAGACCGATATTATACATATGTTTACTCTCCATATTCCTGTTTTATATTTTCAATACAATTCTTTATATCGCCGAAATTATAACCGCGGTATAAAAAATATCTTATACATTTATCAACATTTTTCTTTTCAAAATTGCCGCCAAGCTTTTTTTGAACAAGCGGAAGCAGCATATCTTCCTCATCATCTTCCAAAAAGCAAAGAGCCTCTTCAATATACTCGCCGTCAATTCCTTTGCTGTAAAGTTCCGCCTTGATACGTCTTTTGCCGTATTTTTTAAGATTCTTTAAATCGCGCGCTTTATTTGCGGCAAACTTTCTATCGTCCACAAACCCATAATTTCTGCAAAAATCAAGAATCTCTTCAATGTCTTCTTCCCGCGCCCCGGCTCTTTTAAGCTTATCGCAAAGTTCTCTTTCGCTGTGAGAACGAAACTCCAGAAGTCTTAGCGCTTTATCCTTTGCCTGCTCAAAGGTCAGTTCTTTTTTTTCATTGTTATATCTCATAATACAAAATAATCAAATAATCTTCCAAAATTTATTCCGCCAATAACCTTACCGACGTATTTCTTACGCAAATGCTCATATCCGCTCATCATCTGCTCGGATTTTATACCGTAATTAAGCGACATATACGCTTCAATATATGCGGATAAATGATCGCATCCGCGGATAATCTGACCGTCTATCGGGTTATATTTGTCATCATTATATTTCTCGTTTATAATATCGGAGGTTACCATATCTATATCGCCGTCATCAATTATCTTTGAGTCAAATTCATTCTGCGTGTAGTATTCAATCTCGCCATGCCATGACTGCGGCAGCAAAGGATATATCACTTCCTTCATCTGCTCATCCTCTATCTCGCTTATTATACTGTCCAAGCCTTTGACTCCGTTTTTAACCGGAGACACAATATCGCGCGTTAAAACTTCAGGAAGATCATGAAAAAGACCCGCGAAGAAATTATTTTCAAGACGTTTTCTGCATGGATTCTCCAGTTCAAGCGTCATAAAATACGATAAAATCGCCACTACAAGCATATGTCCCATAACAAATGTCTGCGGCATTCTTACCGCTTTTGACCATCTCTGTTGGTATCTTAATTTTCCGATAAGCGACAGGAATTGCTTCAAATACTCGCTTCCCGCAAAATAGCGAAACCCCGAAAACGTGTCACATGCCGCCAGTCCCTGAGCCATTTCATGTTTTACCTGCTCAATACCAAATGTTTCCGTATTCATCGGATAGATTATCTTAAACTCCCAACCCGTAGCATGGTAATGCGCCGCTTTTAAAATCTGCTTTTCAAGAACGGAATAATCCTTGTCGGTATAGTATTTTTCCATTCGGGAAAAAAATCCTCCGCCTATACCCTCCATATGCTCTTTAAGTTCGGATAACACCCATCTGTCAAGCTGATAACCCTTTTCTTTTACAAGCTTATGATAAATCGGCGGCTTTATATCTGTAAGCACAATTCTGTGGAAAAATTCAAATATGCCGCCTTCTATAAGCTTAATTTTATCCACAGCCTCGCCCTCGCATTTTGAAAGCACATAAGCGTAAAACATTTTATGCGCTTGTTTATCCAGTTCCGTAAAACCGGTCCAGGGACGTATATGGTCATTCCAGCGCTGTATTGATGCCGCTTCATATATTAATGAAATGAGAGATTTTTTTATCATTCTGACTCCTTTCTCACAAAACAAAGCCTTACAATACTTCCACCGGCAAATCCTTTTTAACAGATATTTTATCGCGTAATTTTTTGGTTACAAACAAATGATTCCTTATTCCTTTATAACCTTATACCCATGCTCTTCAAGCGCCTTTACTGTTCTTTCACCGTGCTCCTTGCCTCCCACCTCACAGGCAATATGGATAATTGCCTCGTTCGGGTCAAGGTCGGCGCTCCATCTGTCATACTGTACCATAATAATATTAGCATTCGCGCCTGAAAGCACATTGGAAAGATGTTCCAAACTTCCGGGAATATCAAGCATCGTGGTTTTGAATTTGAGTTTTCTTTCACGGGAAACAAGACCTAAGTCTATAATTCTCTGAATAAAGCTAACATCTATATTACCGCCTGAAAGCACGCATACCACTTTTTTACCTTTTACGTTTACCTTGCCGTTTAAAACAGCCGCGAGAGTTGTCGCGCCGGCAGGCTCGACAACTTGCTTTGTTCTTTCAAGCAAAAGCAAAATTGCTTCCGAAATTTCCGCGTCTGAAACAGTCACCATATCATCCGCGTACTTATTTATTATTTCCATAGTGTTTTCACCCGGAGCTTTTACCGCGATACCATCGGCGATAGTGCTGACACTTTGAGAAACCACTTTCTTTTTCTTCTTAAAAGACTCGCAGATAGCGGGAGCGCCCTCTGCCTGCACACCGATTATCTGTACTCTCGGATTTATCTGCTTTATACACGCGGCAACACCTGAAAGAAGTCCGCCGCCCCCCGCCGGTACAATAACCATATCGACAGTCGGCAAATCTTCAAGAATTTCTATGCCTATTGTGCCTTGTCCTGCCATTACCTCTATGTCATCAAACGGATGAAGAAATGTCGCGCCTTCCTTTTCCTGAATCTCAACGGCTTTATTATACGCGTCGTCATAACAGTCTCCGTGCAGCACAACCTTTGCGCCGTATCCTTCTGTCGCGCTGACTTTCGCGATAGGTGTTGATTTAGGCATTACTATCGTCGCGGGGATTCCATGCACATGTGACGCATATGCCACACCCTGAGCATGATTACCGGCTGACGAAGCGACAGCTGACGTTATTTCTCCTCTTTCCACAAGAGCGGCAATTTTATTCGACGCTCCTCTTATCTTAAACGAGCCTGTTTTCTGCTGATTCTCAAATTTCAGATAAACTTCTCCGCCGCTCATATCAGAAAAAGTTTTTGAAGACTCGATTTTTGTGCGATGAATTGTTGGTTCAAGACGTTTTGCCGCCAACTCTATTTGTTTTAAATCCAAATCCATTTTTACTACAGATCCTTTCGTGCTTATCATTTTTATCCTTTATCTTATTATTATATCTCAAATATACAAATTTTTCAATAGATATTACAAAAAAACAGACTGTCACGCATGTAACAGTCTGAAATTTATCAATTTATACGCGTTATTTAGCAAACGCCCTGAGCCATCATAGCGTCAGCAACCTTCATGAAGCCTGCGATATTTGCGCCTGCAACAAGGTTTGTCTTACCGCCTACCTCACAGCCGTACTCTTTAGCAGCGGCAACTGAGTTCTTGTAGATAGTAACCATAATGTTGTGAAGCTTTTCATCAACCTCTTCAAATGTCCATGAAAGTCTCTGAGAGTTCTGGCTCATTTCAAGAGCTGATGTTGCAACGCCGCCCGCATTTGAAGCCTTGCCCGGCGCGAAGTATACACCGTTCTTCTGTAAGTACTCGGTTGCTTCAAGAGTTGTCGGCATATTAGCGCCCTCAGCAACTACGATACAGCCGTTTGCAACAAGCGCCTTAGCGTCGTCAATAAGAAGTTCATTCTGAGTTGCGCACGGAAGAGCAACGTCAACCTTAACCGCCTGCCAAAGACCTGCGCCCTCAACATACTTAGCGTTCGGACGATAGTTAAGATAATCCTTAATTCTACCTCTCTTAACTTCCTTGATTTCCTTAACAGCCGCCAAGTCAATACCCTCTTCGTCTATAACGTAACCGTTTGAGTCAGAAACAGTGATAACTTTACCGCCAAGCTGCTGAACCTTCTGTGTAGCGTAAATAGCAACATTACCCGCGCCTGAAATAGCAACTCTCTTGCCGTTGAAGTCTGTACCAAGATCCTTAAGCATTTCCTGAGCGTAGTATACAAGACCATAGCCTGTAGCTTCTGTTCTTGTCAGTGAGCCGCCCCATGTAAGACCCTTACCTGTAAGCACGCCCTCATAAATATTCTTAATTCTCTTATACTGACCGAACATATATCCAATCTCTCTCGCGCCTGTACCGATATCACCTGCCGGAACGTCTGTATCAGCGCCGATATGTCTGCAAAGTTCTGTCATAAAGCTTTGGCAGAAACGCATAACCTCGTTATCTGACTTACCCTTCGGGTCAAAGTCACTTCCACCCTTACCGCCGCCGATAGGAAGCGTTGTAAGTGCATTCTTAAATATCTGTTCAAAACCAAGGAATTTAATAATACCAAGATTTACTGACGGGTGAAGTCTTAGTCCGCCCTTGTAAGGACCGATTGCGCTGTTGAACTGCACTCTGAAACCTC
This sequence comes from uncultured Clostridia bacterium, assembly GCA_910585485.1. Lineage (GTDB taxonomy): Bacteria > Bacillota > Clostridia > UBA1381 > UBA1381 > Hominilimicola. The sequence continues at coordinate 51,361 of CAJUEZ010000010.1, read as the reverse complement.
TGTTTACCTGTACCTTGCCGTTGTCGTCAACCCAAGGAACACGGAACATAATCTGTCTCTCCGGCTCTACTATTCTCTCCAATAAAGCAGCGTCCTTATATTCAGGATGCTTATCGAACACAGGTTCAAGTGTAGTTAAAACCTCTGTCGCCGCCTGTATAAATTCAGGCTCGCTTGCATTTTTCTCTTTTAACTTTGCTAGTACGTCTTGTGCGTATGACATAGTTAAAAACCTCCTCTTTATAATAATATCTCAGAGTGCAAAAAGTCAGCATACACAAACTCTGTTCTGCACCGCTAACTTATATTTTAGCACTGTTTTTTCCATTATGCAATAAAAAATTTGAAAAAATTTCAATTTTTTTAAGCTAAATTCACTCATTGGCTTAGCAAAGCCGTTGTTAGTGTTGGGTAACTTTTGTATATTTATTTGTATATTTATAAGTTTTGGTTCATCAGCCCACGCGCTTTATTATGTGGTAACCGTATGTACTTTTCACAATATCGCTGACTTCGCCAATATTCAGCGCAACAGCAGCGTCCTCAAACTCTCCGCCGCACATTTTACATTTAAAATACTGCCACATCGTTTTCTACCCCAGCTACCTAATTAAAACAAATTATTTATCACATTCACAATTTTTTCCGCCGTTTCAGGCTTATTCATAGTGTACAAATGAATACCGTCAATATCACTCGAAACAAGTTCTATAATCTGGTCAACCGCGTAAGCGATACCCGCCTGCTTCAAAGCCTTAGGATTATCCTGATATTTTGAAATCATACGCATAAATTTAGACGGCATTGACGCGCCTCCCGAGAGAATCGCCATACGCTGTATCTGTCCCGCGTTTGTAAGCGGCATAATACCTGCGTTTACAGGCACATTTATTCCTTTTTTAACTATTTTATCACGGAATTTATAAAACTCGTCATTGTCAAAAAACATCTGCGTTACAAGGAAGTCCACTCCCGCGTCAACCTTAATTTTCAGATTTTCTATATCCGTGTCAATATTCGGAGAATCCGGATGACGCTCCGGATAACAGGCTCCTCCTATTCCAAAACCACCAAATTCTTTTATCGCGCTTACCAATTCGCTCGCGTATCTGTAACCCGGAAAAAGTTCACCGTCAAAATCTTTCGGCTTATCTCCTCTAAGAGCAAGAATATTTTTAATGCCCAACTCTTTGTATTCAGAAAGCTTATTATGTATATCCTCTTTTGTATTCGCGACACATGTAAGATGAGCAAGCGCCGGTATGGAAAGATTGTTTTTCAAATACGCGGCAATCTGTCCTGTGTTCTTAGAATTACTGCCACCTGCGCCATAAGTAACGCTCATATAGTCAATCGGCATGGAGGACATTTCCTTGACCGCTTCCAAAACAGCTTCAAGTCCGCTTTCCTGTTTAGGGGGAAACACCTCAAAAGACAATACCGGTTTTTTTGATGAAAATATATCTTTAATAAACATTATAAAAACTCCTTGTAAATATTTAACTACGTATCATTATAGCAGTTTTAAAGTATAATAACAAGTGAATTTATAAAAAAAACGATAAAAAAGGAATCAACATGAAAATATTGAATTTTTTTCCTATCTATGTTATTATAGTATTAAATTCAATCATAAAAGGATGTGTTTACCGATGAAAATAGAAACAAAATGTATACAGGAAGGATATAAGCCAAAGAACGGCGAACCGAGAGTTTTGCCAATCTATCAGAGCACCACATTTAAATATGACTCTTCTGAATATATGGGCAAGCTTTTTGACCTTGAAGAGGACGGATACTTCTACACAAGACTGGGAAATCCAACGGTAGGATTTGTTGAAGAGAAAATCGCTGCGCTTGAAGGCGGAGTAGGCGCTATGATGACATCATCAGGTCAGGCGGCAACGCTTATGGCTGTTATGACGATAGCACAAGCGGGAGACCATATCGTATGTTCGGCGGCAGTTTACGGCGGCACTTTTAATCTTCTCGGTGTTACGCTAAAAAAATTCGGAATAGATATTACCTTCGTCAATCCCGATGATGATTATGACACAATCGCAAAAGCGTTCCGGGATAATACCAAAGCTGTTGTAGGCGAAACAATCGCCAATCCTGCGCTTAACGTGCTTGATATAGAAAAGTTTGCCAAACTCGCTCATGACCATGCCGTACCTCTTATTGTGGATAATACATTTGCCACACCTATCTTGTGCCGTCCTTTTGAGTTCGGAGCGGATATAGTAACTCATTCCACATCAAAATATATGGACGGACATGCCGTTTCTCTTGGAGGTGTAGTTGTGGACAGCGGTAATTTTGACTGGGCTGCTTCGGGCAAATTCCCCGAATTTACTGTTCCTGATGAATCTTATCACGGTGTTGTGTATACAGAGCGTTTTGGCAAAGCGGCATTTATAACTAAGGCAAGAGCGCAGCTCATGCGTGATTTAGGCTCGACACCGTCACCGCAGAACGCTTTCCTGCTGAATCTCGGACTTGAGACTCTTCATTTAAGAATTGTGCGCCACAGTGAAAACGCTTTGAAGGTTGCTCAGTTCCTTGAAAATGACGACAGAGTTGAATGGGTAAATTATCCGGGACTTGAATCAAGCAAATACAAACAGCTTGTAAATAAATATTTGCCGCTCGGCGCAAGCGGAGTAGTGTCTTTCGGTGTCAAAGGCGGCAGAGACGCGGCAACTAAATTTTTGGACTCGCTTAAATTAGCCGCTATAGTCACACATGTGGCGGACGCGAGAACCTGCGCGCTTCACCCTGCAAGCACCACGCACCGTCAAATGACAGACGAGCAGCTTATAGAAGCCGGTATCGGCGCCGACCTTATAAGATTGAGCGTTGGTATTGAAAACGCTGACGATATTATAGCCGATTTGGATCAGGCTCTTGGCAGATAAGATATATACAAAAATTGTTATTAAAAAACTATTGACAAATTCAAATATGGCTGATATAATAAACTTACAAATCAGTAATGATTACTATTATTGATTCAGAAGGTGAGTAAAATGAAATATTCAAAACAGCGTGAAGCACTTTTAACACTGCTGAGAAGTACGCGTTCACATCCTTCTGCCGACTGGCTATATGAAAATTTGCGGAAAGATTTTCCCAGTATCAGTTTAGGAACTGTATACAGAAATCTTGCTTTGCTTGCGGATAACGGAGAAATAATGAAAATACAAACCTCCGCAAACAAGGAACATTTTGATGGATTTGTTTATAAGCATCATCATTTTGTATGCCGAAACTGTGACAAAATCATCGATGTTGATATAGACGGTATTGAAAATGCCGAAAAACAGGCGGCAAAAAAACTACATGCCACCGTTGAAGATTCATCACTTGTCTTTTACGGGTTGTGCATGGAATGCAGTCAAAAAATTTAAATTTTTAATATATTTAAGGAGGAAAAAATTATGGCAAAATATGTATGTCCGGTATGCGGTTATGTTCACGAGGGTGATAATCCACCTGAAAAATGTCCTCAGTGTGGTGTTCCCGGAAGTAAGTTTACGGTAATGCAGGAAGGCGCTCTTAGCTTCGTATGCGAGCATGTTATCGGAGTTGGCGCAAAGGATAAGGTTGAGGCTGACGTTTATGAGGGCTTGAAGGCTAACTTCGAGGGTGAATGTACAGAGGTTGGTATGTATATCGCTATGAGCCGTCAGGCAATCCGTGAGGGTTATCCCGAAATCGGTGAATTCTATATGAGAGCCGCTTTGGAAGAAGCTGAACATGCGGCTAAGTTTGCAGAACTTCTTGGTGAGGTTGTAACACCGTCAACAAAGAAGAACCTTGAATTAAGAGCAGAAGCTGAAAGTGGCGCAACAGCAGGTAAGCTTGAAATCGCAAAGCGCGCTAAAGAACTTGGCTACGACGCTATCCATGACACAGTTCATGAAATGGCTAAAGACGAGGCAAGACACGGTAGAGGTTTTGAGGGTCTTTTAAAGAGATATTTTGGTTAAGCCTTAAAACCGCATAAAACCTAATAAAATCAATGATCACAGAAGAGCTTGTTTGGAAACAGACAGGCTCTTTTTTTGTGCCTTTTTAACCTCAAATTGTGGCGTGATTGTGGCGCGAGCCTTAAAAAATCATTGAAAAATATTAAATTGTGGCTTTTACTATTGTGGCGCGGAATTTGCGCTATTTTTAGTTAAAAATTATAGCTGCCGCATAGCTTTATATTACGGCAGCCATACTATACATTTTACTTTGAGCGTACAACCTCTTGAAAAGTATGTTTTACAATATTAGGTGTACCGTTCATTTTTATAAATTTTGCAACTGTTGAGCCGCTACGCCCAATTTTACGTCCTACCTCTGCATAATTGCCATATTCGGCATATAGGCGGTGCATTTCAACAATTTCTTTTGGTGTTACTCTTTTAGCCATTATTTCTTTTTCAAGTCAGCTTTACGGATAGGCGCGTTTTTGCTTGCTTTTTCAAAAGAGTCTTTGATAAACTGTTCATAATCAATCTTTTTGTCAGCACCATTTTCAGCAAGCACTTTATTCATTTTGTCAATCTGATTGAAAAAGCTGTCTGGTACAATAATCTTTTCTTTTTCTGTGTCAATGATAATTCTCATTTTAAAACCTCCTAAAATTTAATTGATTTTTACATAATTTGGTTAAATATTCCAAATTCACTTATAATTTTATATCGATTTTGATACAATGTCAATAGATTTCTACAAAAACGGCTAAAATCTCTTAAATTTTGTCTAATTTTATAAAAAACAATATAGAACATTATGCAATTTGCTTGTTACGATATAAATTTTATTAAATCCAGAAGGAAACAACATAAAATCTATGTAAAGTTAGAGTAAAGGCTATTTTTACATTCCAAAAGGGCGGATTTTATGTAAAATATAAATTGTTTTTCGATTATTTTTACAATATGTAAATAACCTCTTGACTTTATATTTACATTATGGTATAATATAATTAAAGAAAAACAAAGGAGTTGTTATATTATGAACATAGCTTATGTAAGAGTATCAACAGTTGAGCAGAACGAAGCGTGGCAGCTTGAAGCATTAAAGAAATATAATATTGATAAATGGTTTACTGAAAAGGTAAGCGCAAAAGATACCAATAGACCAGAATTAAAAAATATGTTGGAGTTTGCGCGAACAGGTGATACAATTTATATTCACGATTTCAGCCGTATCGCCAGAAGCACAAAGGATTTACTTGCTATCGTTGAAGCCTTAGAGAATAAAGGTATATACCTTGTAAGCAATAAAGAGAATATCGACACAAGTACACCAACAGGAAAGCTAATGCTAACAATGATAGGCGCAATAAATGAATTTGAGCGTCAGAACCTTTTGGAGCGGCAGCGCGAGGGCATAGCTATAGCAAAGCAGAACGGCAAATATAAGGGCAAAAAAGCTATTCAGATTGATAACTTTGAGGAATACTATAATAGATATAAACAACGCGAATTAAACAAGGTACAGCTTGCAAAGGAATTAAATATAACGCGTCCGACACTTGACAAGCTGATAAAAGAACATGAAGCAGCGTTATAAATCCAAAAGCACAGAATACAGACCGTCATTATATATGGCGGTTTTTTTGTTTGCGGCTGCCGCTCCATAGATACATTATACCGTGTTATACGGTCTTATTAGATTTTTATATAAATTTTTGTTATTATATATATAGAACAAGAAAAAATTTATATAAAAATCTTGTTTCTGCTGCTGCATAGCAGCTATTATTTTTTTAATCAGGAGGTATGCAATGTTTGCAGACACAATAAATATATCGGCTGAATGGTTAAGTATAGATAAACAAGACTTAAAAATATTAGTATTAGCAAGTCTTTCAGATAATGCTGAATATAAAGGGAATTTAAAAAGTATTTGTAATTGGTTAGGTATAGCACCTTGCTCCGTCAACAATACAAGAATAAAAGAAGCATTAAGCGGCTTATAGGAAAAAAGCTATATTTCATATAATGTTGCAGGGCGCACCTATACAATAACTATCAATGAGATTAAATCAAATAATATTGTGCCAATCCGCAAAAAATGGATTGATGAATTTATGAAATATAATAAAGACGAAAACGGAAAAAACATCAACAAAGACAATTCTATTGATTGGATACAGATATTAAGAGTATTTGCATTTCTGTATCATAGAAATAATAATGATATAATAACATACTCGGAAATTGAGGAGCAGATAAACAATATAATATCTGTATCAACAATATCAACCGCAATAGAAGCAATCAGAAATTGCCATTTACAAGGCATTATCTTTAAAGCAGAAGCCAAAAGATACAAAAAAACAGATGACAGCGGCAATGAAATATATCGTACTGAAGGAACGGAATTTAGCATAATGTTGAATTTTGAAGATATGTAATAAAAACTATAAATTTTTTCTTAATCATTATATATAAAATATAGAACGGCAAAAATTTTATAGTTTTTTGCCGCCTGCCGCAAGTAACCTTTTCTTTTCTCTATTGGTTTTAAGAAATTCGCGCTTGCGCGAATTTCAAAAGGCAAGGCGCACGCTTGCGCCTTGCAAAAGAAAGGAATAGTATAAAAACAAAAATCGCCCTATAAACGGCATTTAAACCGCTTATAGGGCATTGCTTATATTTATTATCACTTAAAATCTTTCAGCAATTCATCAAGAGCCTTTTCCGCGCAATTATAGGCTTTTTCTTCAAGTTCTTTTTCAAGCTGCTTTTCTGCTTGCTTCTGGCGGTAATATTCCATTATAAAATTACGGTATTCCTACTAAAATTCAAAATATTCTTTTTGGTTAAATTCTTCTTTTGGAGTAAATGCGCGCTTCATATTTCTTGCGTGAAATTCCGCAAGTTTATTATAGTATTCTCTTTCAGTCATTGTGCTTCCGTCCTTTCAAAATTGTTTCTTGTAAATATACTCTGATATAATCGCCTAATTTGCGCTTGCTTCTGGCGGCTAATGCGGAATAGGTGTTATATGTGTTTTCATCAACGCGAAAACTTATAGTTTTTGTTTTATTCATTATCAATTTTCCTTTCATATAAATTTTTAAAGAATACAGCTTTTTGTATCTTTCAGAAATATATAAAAATTATTTATGATGAATTATAATATTTTGTCATCAATGTTGACGCAAAAAGTTTATAGTTTTAGTGAGGGAACAGACCGCGCAAAGCAGATATAAGGCGCGTTTTGTTCAGCTTCCCGAAATATACGCCCCCTATATGTTTTCTTTTGTGTTAGGCTTTCCGCCGCATAAGCGAGCCTTTTTATACCACATAGCCACAGCCGCAAGTAAATATTTGAGGGAACACAAAAGGCAGCGCAACCGCTGCCCCTTGTGGATAAGAAGTATAACTATTTATTTAATTTCCATTTATAAGAACTGTTGCCAAATTCTTTACCTTTTTCGTAAATATGTATCTGGGCACTGTTGGCTTTATATAATATAATGCGAAAACCAAATTTATAATTATATTCATTTTCTGGATTTGTAAAATAGAATAATTTTTCTTCATTATTCTCTTTTGCGCTACTACCTGATTTTTCAAATTCTACTATTATTAAGTTATTTTCATTTTTTCCACGTTCGTGCATGAGTAAATTAGGCATGGCATCCTTAATTTTTTTCTTTATCCCGTCAAGTGTTTGTTTATACATACTCTTTGAACTTTTTAAATTGCGATTATATTCGCAATCTATACTAATATTCTTAAAAAGAGGATATTGTTTAATTTTATCAGCCATATAGTAACCAATACGAAAAAATGCACTTCTTTCTGAAACACCATTATCAATTAAGATTTTATCGTTTGTATAAAATTGTGTCAAACCATATTCAATAATTTCTTTAGCCATATTCAAATCAAAATTTTCTTTAATGTTCATCTTCTTCTACCGTTCCTTTCTTATTCTTCTGGTATATAATCAAATACAATATTTGCATTTTTCAAATAATCGTTATTGCTGCCGATATACATTTCATTCCATTCTTCCTCGCTGCCGCAATATTTAACGGTAGTCAGTTTTGGACAGTTATTAAACGCGTCGCTTTCAATTTCTGTTACGCTCTTTGGAATAACCATTTCTGTTAAGCTGCTGCAATAGTTGAACACATTACTGTCTATATTAGTTATACCGTTTCCAATAGTAACACTTGTTAAACTGCTACAACTGCTAAACGCGCTATCGCCAATACTTGTTACGCTGTCTGGTATTGTAACGCTTGTTAAGCTGCCGCAATTACTAAACGCATAATTGCCAATGCTTGTTACGCTATCTGGAATAGTAACGCTTCTTAATCTGCTGCAACCATAAAACTTATAATCGCCAATGCTTGTAACTTCATTCGGGATTACAAGGTCTGTAACTAATATATTATTTAAGTATAAATTACTTGCATAACACATTGGATTTGAATAATACTCGCTAAACTTTATATTACACCAAGCAGCCAAATCTGTTATATATATATCTTTTAAGCTAATGCAATCACTAAATGCATAATTGCCAATGCTTGTTACGCTGTCTGGTATTGTAACGCTTGTTAAGCTGCCGCAATTACTAAACGCATAATTGCCAATGCTTGTTACGCTATCTGGAATAGTAACGCTTCTTAATCTGCTGCAACCATAAAACTTATAATCGCCAATGCTTGTAACTTCATTCGGGATTACAAGGTCTGTAACTAATATATTATTTAAGTATAAATTACTTGCATAACACATTGGATTTGAATAATACTCGCTAAACTTTATATTACACCAAGCAGCCAAATCTGTTATATATATATCTTTTAAGCTAATGCAATTACTAAATGCATCCTTGTCAATGCTTGTTACACTATTAGGTATTGAAATGCTTGTTATACCATCGCATCCATTGAACGCATAACGACATATCTTAGTTACGCCGTCTGGAATCTTTACTGCACCTGCAATTCTTTTATTATTGAGATATAGCTTTTTTGCAGAACACATTGGATTTGACTCCCAATCCTCAGAGGGGCAATCAATGTTCAAATATGCCGCAAGGTCTGTTATATATAGGCTGTCTAAATTATCGCAAAATGCAAACGCCTGCCCACCAATACTTGTTACGCTGGCTGGTATTGTAATATCTGTTAAACCACGACAGACACGGAATGCATTTCCGCCAATACTTGCTATGCCATATGGTATTACGACTTCCGTTAAACCACCACAATCAAAAAATGCAAAAGAACCAATGTGAGTAATACTACTTTCAATAGAAATAGATTTTATTTTATCAACTTCGTCATACCAAGGTGCAGAGTAATAGCCATAATCTGCCATATTTCCCTTGCCGTTTATTATAAGAGTACCTGTTGCTTCATCAAGATAATACGCAACTGTATCTCCGCATTTACCCCAATTATCAAGTGTTATATTGTTGCAATGAAGCTTTGCGTTGGTAAGTGGTGTATTATAATAGCCAATAGATATTTTTGCAAAATCTGTAAATGTGCCATTATAATATACATCTGTTAAGTTACTGCAACCAGAAAACGCAGAAGTACCAATGCTTGTTACGCTATCTGGTATAGAAACGCTTGTTAAGCCGCTGCAATTATAAAACGCATAATAGCCAATGCTTGTTACGCTATCTGGTATAGAAACGCTTGTTAAGCCGCTGCAATTATAAAACGCATAATAGCCAATGCTTGTTATGCCTTTTTCTATTATAACAGATTTTATACTGTCGCATTTATTATACCATGGTACAGAATAATAATCATAATCTTTCATTGCACCATGACCGCTTATTGTAAGTGTGCCTGTTGCTTCGTCAAGCGTCCACGCAAAATCCTTCGCAGGTTTAGGCGTTGGCGTTGGTGTTGGTGTTGCAGTCGGTTTTGGTGTAGGCGTAGGCTTAGGCGTTGGTTTTGCTGTCGGTTTTGGTGTCATTGTTGCAGTTGGCGTTAGTGTAAAATCCTTCGCTTCAATAATAGGCTGCATATTTTCCGACCAGATAAATACCTTTACAAGCGCATTATACGGAGATTTTCCGACCGATACACTTGTATTACCCTCTGCTTCAAGCGGTACACGCTTAACTTCAAGCAATGTGTTATCATACGCGTACACTGCCGCATATACATAACAATTTTCGTACTTTTCCGCTGCCGCGACATCAAAATTATATGTAGTGTCGGTTTCCGTTTTTGTTACTTCTGCTGTTGTTTGTGCTATTGGTATATTTTCCGCGTTTGATACAATAGGCGTAAATACCAAAAGCATTGATATAGCCAATAGCAAGCTAAATAGTTTTTTCATTTTGTTGTAATTCCTCCTTATGAATAAAATTTATATGAATGTAACTATCACGCGTTTAAACGCGTAAATTCACGCATTAAAAAATGCGTGGTATAAAATCCTATACCACGCACAAAAACGCGGCTTAGATTTCAATGTTACCACACATTTTTATATCAAATATGAAATACAATTTTAAAGCCTTTCAGAGCAGCAGTATTCCTATATGTAAAGCCTGCGTTTTTTGACAACACAAACTACTATTCTGCAAGGCAAAAAAGAATATTCTTAAACGAATATCCGAAAGTGCTATTTAAAAATTGTATCATAATGCTAAAAACATATATGATATAAAAATTGTGGTAATCTTATTATAACAGTAAATTATCCATAAATCAACAGTTATTTGCGCGAACAGTTAGCCGCCACGCGCAAACAAAATAAAAAATCGACAAGCCGCAAAGTTCGCCGCCTGTCGATTTCTTTTTATATTCTTTCAAGATTATTTACAAGTTCTTTTATTCCATTTTCAGACATAGCAATATAATATCTTTGTGTTACTTGACTATTGGCATGCCCCATTTGATTACAAAGGATATGCAGCGGAGTATTTAGTTCCGCTAAATATGTTCCGTATGTATGCCGTAAATAGTGATATTTAAACGCTATATCGTACAAGGATTTTATTTTTTGCGTATGATATTTCATTGAATTTACTGTTTGTATTTTTCCATTTGGTAAAGAGTTTACTAATTCCAATGATGATAAGCTGCTGCCGTCTATATCTGTAATAACCGTCTTGTTTTGTTGTCGTTGCAAAAAATATTTTTCTTCATATTCCGATACACTATTTTTTAATTTAATAAAATAATCTTTTAAACGATTACACATATAAATTTTGCGTCGCGCGTTGCGTGTTTTTAAAGATACAAGTTTAATCAATCCTTCTTGATACTGCATTTGTCTATCTATATTTATAATTCCGTTTTCTAAATCAATATTATTCCATTTCAAGCCGTAACATTCATTGATACGCAAGCCGCAGTAACGCCCTAATAAAAACGCCGTTTCCGCATTTGTGCCTGTGAAATAATCATTTAAAGCAGATATTTCAACCTTACTAAATGTTACAATATCAGTATCATCATCAACTTTCATTTTTGGCATGTGAATTTTTGTGTCTTTATTTACGCAAAGTTTATTGTAAGTATCAACATCAAGATAATTTCGTGAATATGCTTGACCGAAAATCAAATAAAACATTTTTAAAAAACTTTCTACATAGGAATATGCCCTATTTTCGCCATAATATAAAGTTGCTAAATAGTCTTGTATTTCTGCAACACTGATAGAATTTATTTGCTTATTTCCAAAAGACGCTGCAATATGATTATTCCATAAGCTGTCTTGTTTTTTGATTGTTGCGTAAGCCTTGCCTATTCTTCCGACATTGCAATATTCTGTATATACATCTGATACAGTTTTTTTTGTTTGCGGTACATCATTATTGATAATTCCTAATTTTACGCGTGATATTTCAAGCTGCCGTGCTTTTATCGCAGCTTTTTTTGTTTTTAGTGGATTTCCAAAAGCGTCCTTAGACATTTTGCATTCTTTTCTTATTCCGTCAGCCATTAACGCATAACGAAAACCCCAATAGCCATTACTTAATTGATACACTCCGACATCATTTCTGCTCATAATATATTACCTCCATTGTGGCGCGAATTGTGGCGCACAACAGTAATGGCTATTATTTAATATTTTTCATTGTGGCGTGAAACGCCACAGGCTGAAAGCGGTGCTACAGCAGGTAAGCTTGATATTGCAAAACGTGCTAAGGAACTTGGCTACGACGCTATTCACGATACTGTACACGAAATGGCTAAGGACGAGGCAAGACACGGAAAAGGCTTTGAGGGACTTTTAAAGAGATATTTTGGCTAATCGTAGATACGATTAAATATAAATAAATACTCTTTACAAACCGCATAGATAAGCCAAATGTATAGCTTGTTCACGAAACACGATTAACTAATTTAGGTTAATCGTGTTTTTTCGCATTTAAACGTATTTTTCTTACACGTGGGAAATTGGTGGGAAAAATCATAAAAACGCATTAAAAAAAAGCGTTTCCCACAAAAAGCCCCGAAAACCGCACTGTTATGCGGATTAAAGGGCTTTAAAAAATAAATTTTGTGGGAAATAAATAATCTATTCCGTTTACTTCAGATTTCTGCTGCTATCTTGATATAATATAATAAAGTAATAGCAAGGAGGAATTTACTATGCAAGGAAGTGTACGAAAAAAAGGGGCAACGTGGTCATATCGTGTTGATTTTGGAACGCATAACGGAAAAAGACATCAGGTTGAAAAAAGTGGTTATAAAACTAAAAAAGAAGCTGTAAAGGCTCTTAATGATGTTGTTTATCAGTATAATCAAACAGGTGACTATGTGGAAAATCAAAAAATAACTTTTCAAGAGGTATATACGGAGTTTATCGAAAATGAAGCTCCGGCAACTCGTGCATATGCGACTGTTGTAAGGTATAAATCACTGTATAAAAATCATTTTGCTGACAGATTTGATTCATTTTATATGTATCAAATAAGTGCAAATACCATAAATGATTTTATAAATGAAAAGATGACGAAATATAGCGAGGAATATGTAAAGGGGCTTTACAAACTCTTAAAAGTTTTATTTGGATATGCCTATAAACGAAAATATACGAAAAAAGATGTTTTTGAGGACGTTATAACACCGCCTGACCCACGCCACGTTGGAGAAATACGCTCATATACCAATGAGGAATTATTGCAAATGAGCAATAGATTAGAAAACACTAATGTTATTACTTCATTTTATATAGCGTTAAATACAGGACTTCGTGAAAGTGAGGTATTTGGATTACAATGGAGTGATATTGATTTTGAAAATAAGAAAATAGCAGTAAAGAAACAGCTACTATTTCAAGATAAAAAATGGTGCTTCTGCCCGCTAAAAACAAAAAATGCTTATCGAAGTGTAAATATAACAGATAGCTTTTGTAATTATTTGAAAAAGTTAAAAGCACAGCAAGATGAAAACCGTAATATTTACGGTGATGGATATAAACGAAATTTTGTTACTGAAAGGTTAGTAAAAAACAAAGAAAATCTTATTGAAGTAACTGATTTTGTAAATGTCAAAATAAACGGTGAAATGCTTACTACAAACAGTATAAAATTCCTATCCCGTACAATTAAAAATGAATTAGGAATACCGTTCAAATTCCATAATTTACGTCATACATACGCGACTATTCTTGCAGAAAGCGGAATAAGTCCGAGATATGTTCAAGAAATGCTTGGACATTCAAAACTTGAATTTACACTGAAATATTATACTCACGTTACTGAAAAAATGGGGGCATTAGCAAGGAACGCGTTGGAAACAACAGTTACATTTAAAGAGTTTAATAAGCAGACAGTTTAATTTTTACGAGGGTACTTTAAAAGGTATCCTCTTTTTTATTACAAAAATTTAAGGAGGGAAACAAAATGGCAGTATTCAAAACGGAGGTAAGGTACAATGCAGTTTGATTATTTCTACGGAAATGAAGCGGAGCAGTTTACATTTTACCGCATACCAAAGGTGCTTGTATCATCACCGCACTTCAAAAAAGTGTCGGACAGCGCAAAGCTGCTTTACGGTCTTATGCTTGACCGTATGAGCCTGTCTGTCAAAAACGGTTGGTTTGATGAGCAGAACCGCGCATATATATTCTTTACCGTAAAGGATATTATGGAACTGATGTGTTGTGCCACGGAAAAAGCCACTAAAATAACAGCAGAACTCGACAGCGAGAAAGGTATCGGCTTGATTGAACGCATGAAGCAAGGACAGGGCAAGCCTGCAAAAATATATCTGAAAAAATTTATCTCCGATAGTGAGGACTATTCGGAAAAATCAAGACTTTCGGAAATCGAAAATCAAGACTTCGGCAAACCGAAAACGCAGACTTTTGAAAATCGAAATTCAAGAGTTTCGACAGTCGAAAGTGCAGACTTTCGGAAATCGAAATGTAATAATACTGATAATAATTATACAGAGTTTAACGATACTGATTTGAGTAATATCAATTCTATCAATTCAGGCGCAGCAGGAAATACAGAACAGTCCGAGCGGTTGATTGATAGATACAACAAAACAATCATTCAGATAAAAGAGCAAATTGACTATGACAGCCTTGTAAACACAAACGACCCTGAAATAATCAATAACATCGTCAATGTAATGGCAGATGTTATGCTGATAGATACTCCGTATTATGAAATTGAGGGCAAAAAAACGCCTACCGAATGGGTAAGGATTAGGTATAGTCAAATCACATACGGAAGTCTTGACGCATTTCTGATAGAGTTTAGCGAAATATATTATAAAATAAAAAATCCAAAAGCATATTTGACAACAGCTTTATACAATATTGCGTTGACAGCAGGCACGGCATTATCAAACAGAGTAAAACGCGATATGTATAATTGTTGCAGAGAGGAGTGAGAAAGTGAGCAGTAATGCTGATAAAATTGATATGAGTATTGAAATATTAACTGCCTCATTATCAGAATTAACGCCTTTTGAGGAAAATCCATATAAAGTGCGAATGGATAGCAGTATGGACGAATTGGTAGAAAGTATTAGTGTATATGGAGTATTATCCCCTATTATCGCAAGACCTCATAAAGATGGTGGTTATGAAATTATATCAGGGCATAGACGCGCAAAGGCTTGTGAACTTGCAGGAATAGAAAATGTATCAATTATATTGAAAGACCTTGATGATGATAGTGCAATAATTCTACTTGTAGACAGTAATATACACCGTGAAAATGTTTTACCAAGTGAAAAAGCATATGCTTATCAAATGAAATTGGAAGCTATGAAACGAAAAGCAGGCAGACCAAATAAAAATTATTCCCAAATTGGGAATAATTTTAATGAAAAAACATCAAGTCAGCAATTTGCAAAGGAAGTTGGAGAAAGTAAAAATCAAATATTTCGATATATTCGATTGACAAACTTGATAGACCCTATACTTGATATGGTTGATAACAAACAAATTGCTATGAACGCAGCAGTTGAAATATCGTATCTCGGCTCAAAAGAGCAAACGGACGTATTAAAAGCGATTGAAGCGGAGGAAACAGCTCCGTCTATTGAACAAGCAAAGAAACTCCGCCGTTTTTCAGCAGACGGACGTTTGAATGATGATGTGGTTTTATCTATTATGCAGGAGCAGAAACCCGAAAAAATAAAGGTTGTATTCAAAGAGGACAAATTAAGAAAGTATTTCCCAAAGAATTTCACTCAAAAACAGATGGAGGAAACTATGGAAAAGCTGCTTGCAAATTGGGCGCGCAAACGAAACGAGCCGGAAAGGTAGGATATATGATGGATTTACTTATAGCTTTTGCAGTAGGTGTTCTGCTTGGCGCAGGACTTATATGCAATATTATTCTTGTAGTAAAAGATGAAAAAATTGAAATCGTTGATGATGACGAAACAGAACATAAAGCCGATATTTCAGAATAAGAAATGTCGGTTTTTTTTGATGGGAGGAATTGTTATGGCTTCAAGCAAAAGTCCGGATATAAATTATAACGGCAGCGGATATTTTGATGAAACCGCCCGTAACGCAATTATCAATGCAGACCGCAAACAGCTAACCGAGCGCAGAAAACGCGTTATGGATAAGTTTTATGAAATCGCGGCAGCGGAGGGATTGCGGATAGACAGCTATATAAAATTATCAGAGATTGGAGATGAGGAAAATGTATGATGACTGCTTTGTGCGAATGGAACAGTGCAGCATCTTAAAGAAAATGCTTTGCAAAAACGGTGAATGTCCGTTTTACAAATCAAAACAACAGCACAATAAGGATATTAAGAAATACCCCCACCGCAACAGCATAGCAAAGAAATCTGGCGGAGGTGGTAAGCGTGGCAGACAGAAAAAGAATGGCGACATTTCAAAATGAGGTACTATCATAGTTGGAGTGGCGGAAAAGACAGCACTTGTGCCATTATCCTTGACCATATACATAATTTGCCGCCATCAACTATCGTTTTCAGTGAGGTTATGTTTGATAAGCAGAGGGGCATATCCGGCGAACTTCCCGAACATATAGACTTTGTAAAAAATAAGGCAGTACCTATCTTTATGAAATGGGGATATGATGTCAAAATCGTAAGGGCAGAAAAAGACTATCTTGACTGTTTTCACAGCATAATATGTAAATCTAAAACACCTGAAAGGATTGGGAAAAAGCACGCTTTTCCGTTGGGCGGAAGATGTATTATAAACAGAGATGTGAAAAGTAAAGCGATGCTTAACTTTTTCAAAACTGTAAATGAAAGTTTTACACAGTATGTCGGTATTGCTGCCGACGAGCCGAAGCGTCTTGAAAGATTGAATGGTACAAATAAAATATCTTTGCTTGCAAAATACGGTTATACCGAGCAAATGGCATATGATTTATGCCGAGAATATGACCTGTTATCACCTATATACAGTTTTGCCAAGCGTAACGGTTGCTGGTTTTGCCCTAATCAATCATACGCTGAAATGGCACACTTAAAAAAATACTATCCGCATTTATGGCAGGAACTTGAAAAATTATCGCACGAAAACAATCTTGTTACACAAGGTTTTAAGTACGGAGCGACCTTTGCAGAAATAAATGCAAAGGTTGATAAAATCATTACAGAAAAGGAGGCGGAACGCTGATGGACAAAAAAGAAATATGGAAAGGCAGGCGGCGATTATGATAACAGCGAGAATACAGTTTTTACAAAATAGTCTTACTGCCGATTTGTCGCAGTTGCCTATCAGACTTCAAGATGATTTGCAGCATATGGGTGTGCTAACGCCACCGAATTTAATAATGCTCGACAATGTGCGGACGCTCAAGATTGAGTTGTATCCTGAAGATAACCGTGGAGAGAACATTTTAGATTTAGTGAATAAGAAATCTGACACACTCGGAGCAGTAAACCGTTTATGTTACTCCATACGATGTATGGACGCGCGCGATAAAACGCACTTTTTTAATAGCCTTGAAAACGGCGAATATAATACGCTGTCAGAGGCACAGCAGGACGCGGATAAAATGCGCAAACAGCACGTACCGCCAAGAAGGGCGGACGACCGAAAGGTCGGCGTTTGCGGAGCAAACGTACTGAGGAAGATAAAAAACAGGCAAGACGAGAAATGCAGATAGCGGGGTGATGTTATGACAGATGAAACACAACGCATTTTTAATCTAATGCAGAACTCAATGCAAGCAATTTCCGACAGCGGCGTATGGAGATATTTCCTAAGAACTGCCGCGTGGCATTTCAAATACCCATTTAATGACCAAGTCCTCATATTCGCGCAGAAGTCAAATGCGACAGCTTGTGCGGGTATGGACGATTGGGTGAACAAAACAAAAAGATGGGTCAAAAAAGATGCGTCCCCTATTGCGCTTGTGCGTGAAAACGGAAATAAATATTATCTTGACTATGTATTTGATATTTCCGATACAAGCAGCTTTGGCAAGCGTGAAATAAAGCTATGGCAGTATGATAAGCGTTATGAGGAAGCTGTCATACAAACACTTGAACGGTCTTTTGGTAAATTAAAAGTTAATACTACCGCTATTGACGCTATAATTTGCGCCGCACATAATGCAGTCGATAATCAAAAGGACGATTATTTACGCGACTTAAAGTATGTAAAAGGCGGCAGCTTTTTATCAGGACTTGATGATGTTAATCTCAGCCTGCGTTTTCGGCAGACAGCCGAAGCGTCAGTTGCATATATGATTATGCAGCGTATGGGATTACAGCCCGATGATATTTTTGACAGATACGATTTTCAGTACATACGCGACTTTAATACAGTTGAAACAATGAATATTCTCGGTAATGCCGTGAGTACGATTGCGGAGGACGCGTTAAGGGATATTGCAAAGACAATTCATTATGAACAGAAAAAATTTGCAGAAAAAGAAAACAGCGTATATAATGAAAATGACAAAGAAGAAAACAGTATTCAAGCAGAAAGGACTGATGAAAATGACAAACGCAGTAACATACACGAAAGTCGGAGATTACAGGATACCCAATCTGACAGTACCGACAGAGGAATATCAGATAGGCAAATACGGAATGATGCGGAGAACATATCTGCAAAAGCACCGCCCGAACCTGTACTCAATACTGATGATGAAGGGCGAGCTTCTCAAACACTTGGAGGAGATAGACAGGACGGCGACGGAGCAGATACAGCGGACAGTATCGCGGATGGCGAAAGCAGAGGGATTAACAGAGGAAATGAAATCGACAGACCCGTTACGATGGACGGGACTAATGAACAATTTTCTCCATTCAGCGGAGGAAATCGTATTATCGGAAACGGTGTACAGTTAAGCATATTTGATATGGTACTCCCTACCGAGGAGGAACAAAAAGAATATATTAAGAAAGCGGAGCAAGCGAAAGGCTCCGCTTTTTCTATGCCACAGCAGATTATTGACGAGGTTTTGACAACAGGCGGCAATGACAAAGACAGCGTTATAAAAATATGTATTCAGTACAGTAAAAACAAATCGTCCGCAGAAAATATTGACTTTTTGAAAGACGAATATGGAATAGGCGGCAAAGGTTTTATCTTTGACGGTAACAAGGTATCTTTATGGTGGAACAGTGAGGGTATCCATATCGCATACGGCGAATGCGCAAACGGACGCGGTGAACTCATATCGTGGGAACGCACCGAAAAGCGTATCAGTGAACTGTTGGAACTCGGCAGATTCGCACCACAAGAAACGATTGACCAAATGGACGAATTTGAGCGTAAACAGACATCAAACAGCTTTTATGAAATGTATCGTGATACAAATACCGATAAATATCCCGAATTGAAAGAACATTTTAATACGGAATGGTTTAGCGGCTCACACCCTGACACGATAAACAGAATATCTGAATTGTTTAAGCAAACGGAAAGCATTGAATTTGCTGTTAATACCACGGAAATAATGAACCGTCTATACGAGGATAATAAAGATGTTATGCGTTTTCGTTGGTATTCACCCGATAAAGTGCTGCCGCGATTAAAAGATTTACAGCTTGAGCATAGAACTTTTACTACAAACGAATATCAAAAAAATACTGCTGTGCCTTTTATAACAGAAGATGAACTTGACAACCTCTTAATAGGCAGTACGAAGTACAACACACCTAAAATAGATACATATCTGTATTTTAAGGAACATTTCGACAAACAAGAGCGCATAAAGCATCTAAAAAACCGATATGGTACAGGCGGCGGCGCTTATGGAATATTTAGTGATAGCCACGACAGCAAAGGCATTAGTTTTAGCAGAGGTAATATTTCCTCTCCATATGCAAAGGCTTTTATGTCTTGGAGTAATGTGGAACGACGTATTGACAGCCTTATTAAATCAGGCAGATACCTGACTGAGCTTGAAATTACGGAGGATATTCCGAAATATTTATCAGAACAGGAACAGCAAAAAATCCGTAATGAGAAATACCATTATCTCAATGATATGGATAAATTGTCGCCGGAGGAACTTCACCAAACACTCCCGAAGCGTATCGGATATTTTATTGACCTTATTGATGATAACAATAAACAGCTTTTTGAGCGTTTTTGGTTAGAAAGGCTGCTTAATGAAACGGAAATCGGCATCGGTGAAGCTATAAAGGACGATGAAACTCGCCGATGGCTTATTGAAGCGATGAACGAAATCAACAAGACTACTTCAAACACAATGGCAAAATATTGGACTCGGCAGTTTGCAGACGAATTATCTGAAATTAAGAGTGTAACGCTTGAAAAAGTCGGAGATTTTTATGAGATTTACGGCTCGGAAGCAAAGGAAGCCGCAGAGATTTTAGATTTAACGCTGACATCAAAAGTGATTGACTATGAGCGTTTGGCTATGATTGGTTTTCCTTTGCATATTGCGGAAAAGTACACACAAATTCTAAATGAAAACGGGTATCTTGTAGCTGTTTTTGACGATAGCAAAGAGCAGGAACAGCAGTACGATATTACAGCAGCGGACAAGGGAAAATATGAGGAACAACTTTCTGATAATAAACCTGAAATTTCAGACGAGCCGCAGCAGGAGCAGACTCAAGAACAGCCGGGACTCCCTCCGCCGAATATTCCAAAACCACAGCCTGTTCAGAATAAAGTCATCTATCCCGAAATACCCGCATCGGAGCGTCATAATTTCCATATTACCGATAATGAACTCGGCTATGGTACGGCAAGCGAGAAATATGCGACAAATATCGCAGCTATACGGACGCTGAAACAGGTTGAAAGCGAACGCCGCCTTGCAACTCCCGAAGAACAGGAAATATTATCACGGTATGTCGGTTGGGGTGGTCTTGCAGATTGCTTTGAGGAAAAACACAGTAAGTATAACGAATTAAAATCATTACTTACCAATGACGAATACGAACAGGCACGCGCAAGTGTGCTTACATCACACTACACTCCCCCCGTAGTCATAAAAGCTATGTACAAGGCTATGGAAAATATGGGATTTCAAAAGGGTAATATTTTAGAGCCTTCTTGCGGTATCGGTAATTTTATGGGACTAATGCCCGAAAGCATTTCCGACAGTAAAATTTACGGTATCGAGATAGACAGCATAACGGGACGGATTGCACAGCAGCTATATCAAAAGAACAGCGTAGCAATACAGGGCTATGAGGACAGTACACTCCCCGACAGCTTTTTTGATGTTGCCATCGGTAATGTTCCGTTTGGTAATTACAAAGTCTTGGAAAAGAAATATGATAAGCATAATTTCTTAATTCACGACTTTTTCTTTGCAAAGACTTTGGATAAGGTCAGACCGGGCGGCATTGTAGCGTTTATAACATCAAGCGGCACAATGGATAAGCAAAACTCAAAGGTCAGAAAATACATAGCACAGCGAGCCGACCTCATAGGCGCAATACGCCTGCCGAATGACACTTTTAAGAAAAACGCAGGTACGGAGGTTACGGCGGATATTCTGTTTTTGCAGAAGCGCAACAGAATAACAGATATTGAACCTGATTGGGTACATATTGGACAGCACGAAACGGGACACCCTATAAATCAATATTTTCTTGACAATCCCGATATGGTACTCGGTGAATTGGTTGAGGAAAGCGGTCAGTATGGTATGCAGCTAAACTGCAAGCCATATGAAAGTATAACGCTGGAAGAAGCGCTTGACTATGCTATAAAAAACATTCACGCTGAAATTAAGGAATACACAATAGATGATATTGACGATATTTCAGCTAATGATACTGTATCAATTCCTGCCAACCCTGACGTTAAAAATTTCAGCTATACCATAGTTGACGGTGATATATATTTCCGTGAAAACAGCGTGATGAACAAGGTTGAACTTAATGCTACTGCCGAAAACCGCATTAAGGGTATGATTGAAATCAGGGATTGCGTCCGTGATTTAATTGAATATCAGACAAAGGATTTTCCTGATTATGAAATTAAGAAACAGCAGGATAAGCTGAATACCTTGTATGATAATTTCACCAAAAAATACGGACTTATCAATTCACGCAGCAATAACAGCGCATTTTCGTCCGACAGCAGTTATTTTTTGCTATGCTCGTTGGAGGAGTTGGACGATGACGGAAACTTAAAGCGCAAGGCGGATATGTTCACAAAGCGTACAATCGGCGCAAAAAAAGAAATAACCCACGTTGATACTTCATCAGAAGCATTAGCCGTATCACTTGGCGAGAAAGCAAAAATTGATATGGAATTTATGCAGTCGCTCACAGGCAAAACCGAACAGGAATTGTTTGCGGACTTAAACGGCGTTATATTCCTCAATCCTCTGCACGAGGAAGAAAACGAGCAGTATTTCCCCAAATATCTTACGGCAGATGAATATTTGTCAGGCAATGTCCGTGAGAAATTGCGTATTGCACAGGAAAGCGCAAAAACAGACAGTGATTTTAATGTCAATGTTGAAGCCTTAACCGCCGTACAGCCGAAAGACCTCAGTGCAAGCGAAATTACGGTAAGGCTCGGCACTACTTGGATACCGCCCGAATACTTTAAGCAGTTTACGTTTGAATTGCTTAATTCCTCACCGTATGCGAGAAGCAATATTGATATTCAGTATTCAAAGCTGACAGGCGTTTGGAATGTATCAGGTAAAAGCTGCGATAATGGTAACATAAAAGTAAATAAAACATACGGTACGCATCGCGCTAATGCCCTGAAAATCATTGAGGACACTCTAAATCTTAGAGATGTCCGCATTTTTGATTACAAGGAAAATGAGGAGGGTAAACGCATAGCCGTACTAAATTCAAAGGAAACGACAATAGCACAGCAGAAGCAGGAAGCTATAAAAGCCGCGTTTGATAATTGGATATGGAAAGACCCCGAAAGACGAAATACTCTTGTAAAGATGTATAACGAGAAGTTTAATAATATCCGTACACGCGAATATGACGGAAGTCATATCACATTCAGCGGTATGAACCCCGAAATACAATTACGTCAACATCAGAAAAATGCAGTGGCGCATATTATGTACGGCGGCAATTCCCTTTTGGGACACGTCGTAGGCGCAGGCAAGACTTGGACAATGGCAGCGGCAGCTATGGAAAGCAAGCGGCTTGGTCTTTGTAACAAACCGCTTTTTGTCGTACCTAATCACTTGACGGAACAATGGGCAAGCGAATTTTTACAGCTATATCCCGCAGCAAATATTCTTGTTACGACAAGGAAAGATTTTGAGATGAAAAACCGTAAGAAGTTTTGCGGCAGGATTGCGACAGGCGATTATGACGCTATCATAATCGGTCATAGTCAATTTGAGAAAATTCCTATGTCGGTAGTAAGGCAAAAGCAGATACTTAATCAGCAGCTAAACGCAATTATGGACGGTATAGCCGAAGCAAAAACGCACGATGCGGAACGCTTTACCATAAAGCAGATGGAGCGTACAAGAAAAAGTATTAAGGCTAAAATTGATAAGCTCAATAAGCAAGACCGCAAGGACGATGTTGTTACCTTTGAGGAATTGGGCGTTGACCGTATGTTTGTAGATGAAGCACATAATTACAAGAATTTATTTCTCGTAACAAAAATGCGTAATGTCGGCGGTATTGCACAAACGGACGCACAGAAGTCAAGCGATATGTTTATGAAGTGCCGATACCTTGACGAACTCACAGGCAATAAAGGCAATATCTTTGCCACAGGTACGCCGATAAGCAATTCGATGGTAGAGTTATATACAATGCAGAGGTATTTGCAGTATGATATGCTCAAAGAACACGACTTGGAACACTTTGACGCGTGGGCGTCCACATACGGAGAAACTGTTACTGCGATTGAGCTTGCACCGGAGGGTACGGGATACAGGGCAAAGACGCGTTTTGCAAAATTCTTTAACATTCCCGAACTGATGAATATGTTTCGTGAGGTTGCGGATATTCAGACAGCAGATATGCTGAATTTACCCGTACCGAAAGCGGAGTATCATAATATAGCGGTTGAGCCTACCGAAATGCAAAGAAAAATGGTAGCCGCACTTGGCGAACGTGCAGAAGATGTGCGTAAAAACAATGTTGACCCTACTGTTGACAATATGCTAAAAATTACGAATGACGGACGCAAGCTGGCACTCGACCAAAGGCTTATGAATGATATGCTCCCCGATGAGGACGGTACAAAGGTTGCAACTTGTGCGGATAACGTATTTGAAATATGGAATAAAACTGCCGATTTTAAGGGTACGCAGCTTGTATTTTGCGACAGCTCCACGCCTAAAAAGGACGGTATTTTTAATGTGTATGATGATATTCGCAGGAAGCTGATTAACAAGGGAGTCCCCGAAAACGATATTGAGTACATACATAACGCTGATACCGATGTGCGAAAAAAAGAACTGTTTGCAAAGGTGCGAAACGGTGATGTCCGTATTCTGCTCGGCTCAACACAGAAAATGGGCGCAGGCACTAATGTTCAGACGCTTTTGTATGCGTCGCACGATTTAGATTGCCCGTGGCGTCCGTCGGACTTGGAGCAACGTGCCGGACGTATTATACGTCAGGGAAACACAAATGACACCGTACATATCTACCGATATGTTACCAAAGACACCTTTGACAGTTACAGCTATCAGCTTGTCGAGAATAAGCAGAAATTCATATCGCAGATAATGACCTCAAAATCACCCGTCAGAAGCGCGGAGGATATTGACGAAACTGCATTGTCTTATGCCGAAATAAAGGCGCTTGCAACGGGTAATCCTCATATAAAGGAAAAGATGGAGCTTGATACTGAAATATCAAAATTGAAGCTGTTGAGGTCAAGTTTTATGAGTGAGATATATGACCTTGAGGATAAAGTAACAAAATTCTATCCGCAGGAAATACAAAAGCTCACGGAAAAGATTTCAGGCGCGGAAAAGGATATTGAGGTAGTCAATCAAAATCCGAAGCAGGAAGATACGTTCAATGCTATGACGCTTGACGGACTCGGCTATTATGAAAAAGACAAGGCAGGCGCGGCGCTTATTGAACGCTGCAAGACTATGACCTCTACCGACCCTGTTGTTATAGGTGAATACAGAGGCTTTACAATGATTTTGTCTTTTGATTCCTGTTACAGAGAACATAGACTGACGCTTCAAAATTCAAGGTCATATACCATAAGTCTTGGTACTGATGTGTTTGGTAATATTCAGCGTATTGATAATGCGCTTGCGAGTATTCCAAAGCTAAAGGAAGAATGTGAGCAAAAGCTGACGGAAACCAAAAAGCAGTTTGAGATTGCAAAGGTTGAGAGTAAAAAGGAATTTCCGCACGAAGCAGAGCTTGACGAGAAAATGAAACGTGTTGCCGCACTTGACGCACTCTTGAATATTGACAAGAAGCATAGCGAGGTTTTGGACATACCCGATGAAACACCTCAAAAAGAACGTTCAGACGAGATGGCACGGTAACAGAGGTGGTCAGATAGAAATGTATTCTTATATTGAAAAAATGGCAATAATATGATATAATAACCTCACGGCGTAAACCAAATCGCAAATACATATTGCTATTTAACAGAAAGGATTTTGTATGCAGAATTTATTGAAACGCATTGATGAATATAAAAAGCTGATAGATATAAAACGTCCTCTAAAGCCTGAGGAAGTAAAGGAGCTTGACGATTATTTTCGTATAGGCACAACATATTCCTCAAATGCGATTGAGGGTAATACACTTACAATTACAGAAACAAAGGTATTGCTTGAGGACGGAATAACTGTCGGCGGTAAGCCTATAAAGGATTGCTATGAAGCGACAGGACACGCAAAAGCGTATGATTATATGCTCAAGATTGCAAGAAGCGATAACTTTTCTTTCAGTGAAGAAATGATAAAGGAACTGCACCGATTATTCTATCTGAACATAGATGAGGACAATGCGGGACAATACCGCAAACATCAAGTGTTTATAACAGGTACAGAATATGTACCACCCACGCAGGAGGAAATACCTCAGCTTATGACGGAACTTATAACGGAATTAAACAAGAAATCAAAAGAATTACACCCTGTTATGCTTGCGGCATACGCACACAGACGATTGGTTGATATTCACCCGTTCACAGACGGTAACGGTAGATGTGCAAGGCTTTTGATGAATTTAATTCTTGTAAACAAGGGTTATCAGATTATTACAATCCCGCCTATATTGCGTAATGAATATATATCATCACTTCGCAGAGCGCAAAGAGAAAAAAATCCGAGCGACAGAGATTTCAATATGCTGATTGCAAATTGTGAATTGGAGTCGCAAAAGGATATTTGCAGAATGTTCCATATAAAACTGCAAAACAAAGATATGGATATAAGCAGATAAAATTAAATAACAAGGCAAAGCCTGTCGGTTAGATAATCGGCAGGCTTTTTCTATGCAGAAAATCAGGAGGTACAAAATGAGAGAATTTGAGAACGGACTCAAGGTTATCGGTACGGACTTGGGATACGGGAATATAAAGACTGCAAACACTGTAACTCCGACAGGACTTACCGTGTATGATACCGAGCCTATATTTCAGGGTAATATCCTTGAATATAACAGCAAGTATTACCGATTCGGTGAAAATCACAAGGAATTTATTGCGGATAAATCTGTTGACGAGGACTTTTACATATTAAACCTTATGGCAGTTGCTCGTGAGTTACAGCGCACAGGCACATATACTGCGCATGTTTATCTTGCAACAGGCTTACCGCTTACTTGGGTACGCACACAGCGCAGCAGCTTCAAAGCATATCTTATGAAAAATACGGTTGTAGATTTTCGTTATAACAATAAAGATTTTCATATTGAGTTTGTCGGGTGCAGCGTTTATCCGCAGGGATACCCCGCCATTGTGGAGCGTATCAAAGAGTTTAAAGGTACAAATATCCTTGCCGACATCGGTAACGGTACAATGAATATCCTATATATTCAGAACAAGAAACCGATTGAAAGCAAGTCTTGGACGGAAAAACTCGGCGTTAATCAATGCGTTATCCGTATAAAGAATATCATTATGGATATGTACGGAGTAAAGATTGATGACAGCATTGTGGAGCAGTATTTGCGATTCGGCACGGCTGACGTTTCAGACAAGTATCTGAAAATACTGCATAAAACCGCAGCGGAATATGCGTCAAATATTTTTGCGGCACTACGGAAATATGAGTACAACTCCGAACTGATGAAGCTGTATATAATCGGCGGTGGCGGTTGCATTGTAAAGAACTTTGCAGATTATGACTGCGAGCGCATCATAATTATTGACGATATATGCGCTACCGCAAAAGGTTTTGAGCAATTAGCTTATTCAATGCTCAGAAGGCAGAACAAATGAGAAACACAAAATTTTGTAATATACGCTTTAACTTAGATAATCCTATCCACCGCAAAGCGTGGGAGTATTTGCGGACAATGGACAGAAGCAAATACAAATCATATTCCAATACCGTTATAAATGCAATCAATGCGTACTTTGAAAATGAATACAGCAGTAATTCAAATGAAACAGAATGGGAAAAACAACTTGATAAACGCATAATGTCAGCGATAAAAAAAGGATTTACCGATGTTATTTCCACCAATATTACAGAACGCATATTTAATAATGACAATCCAGAGTTAGCGGCAGATGATATTGATTGGGACTTTCTCGGCGATACGGAAAGCGATATTGAAAAATAACGATTTCACTATCGTTGCAGTATTGTTTTAAGGTAAAATCAGTATTGAAATTCAGCAAATTTCTTGCATAAAAAATATATATTTCAAAACCGATATTGATTTATCTGAAATTCAGTATTGCATTGGTATTGAAAATATATAAAATCAATACAACAATAAGAAGAAAACACAAAATGCAGAATTACAAAGTAGAAATAATGACAAGTAAAGCCTTTAATGTAAAGGCAAACACAGCACAGGAAGCGATGGACTTCATAATTCACGCATATTTCAAAACAGATATGGTTGATGCAAACACAGAGAATATTGAATATGTCAACTTTTCCTGCTGTTCGGAGGACGAAACGGACAAGAGCGAATCTATCGCAATCCGAAACGGTGATAGTTTTGATGTAGTAGATGTGAGCAAACTCCATTTCAATCAGTAATTTGTCGCAAAGGCTTTGCCTTTGTTTGAGCAAGCAAGGCAATTTGCCGTCAAATTGCCCACTTGTTAGTGGCTTCGCCCCTAAAACCCCGCCTATCGGCATACAGAAAAGAGGTGATTTCGGAATGGATAAAGTAAAATTTACAGTACGTTTGACAAATAAGGAACACGCACATCTGAAAAAACAAGCGGATAATGCAGGCTTAAAGATGGAGCCGTATATCCGTAGATTGATTGCAGGAAAGGAAATCCGTCCGCATCCGCCGGAGGAATACTATAAAATACTCACAGAGTTAAATCATATCGGCAACAATATAAATCAGATTGCCCGCATTGCAAACGCAGAACGGCATATAACAACGGCGAAAATAAACGAAGCCGTAAAAATGGTTGATGATATTATGGATATTGTGCGGAGTTGGTAATATGGCTATAACAAAAATATGGTCAGTTAAATCTCGGCTTGATACAAGCCTTAATTATATCACCAATCCTGAAAAAACTACCGTCAAACCCGATATTGATGCGGCAGAGAGCGTTATTCAATACATAGAGAATAAGGAAAAAACAGAGGACTGCAAATATGTAAAAGCCTTTAATTGCAGTAAGGATAACGCTTTTGACACTATGATACGAACGCAGGACAGCTTCGGCAAGCGTCAGCGAAAAAACGGAGTTGTCGCATATCATCTTGTACAGTCGTTCAAGGATTTTGAGGCAACACCCGAAATTGCTCATCAATGCGGAATTGAACTGATTGAAAAACTGTTTGCCGATAAGTATGAGGTTGTGCTTGCAACGCATACAGACCAAAATCATCTTCATAATCATATCCTGATAAACGCTGTATCGTTTAAGGACGGTAAAAAATATCGGCGAAATTTTAAGGACTACTTTATAGACATTCGCAAGACTTCTGATGAAATATGCCGTGAGCATTGTCTGTCGGTTATTGATAAACCGCAGCATAAAGATATGCACTATGCGGAGTGGAAAGCCTTGAACGAGGGCAAGCCTACAATACGCTCACAGGTGTGCGAGGAGCTTGACGAGGTTATAAAGTCCTCATATACAATGCAAGTCTTTTGGAACGAACTTAAACGGCGCAGATATGTCGTACACCGTAAAGGCGAGAATATAAAGTACACCTCTATAATTCCCCCATTCGGTAAAAGACCGATTAGACTTGATAAACTCGGTGCGGAGTATTCCGAAACAGCTATACAAGAGCGTATCACGGCAACAAGAAACGGTATCCGTACTATGCCGCCGTCACAGCGCAGAAAAATATATAAATATAAAGGAAATCTTAAAACAGTACCCCGAAAAAAACTCAAGGGTTTTCAAGCCTTGTACTTTCGTTATTTGTACTTATTTAAGAAAATCCGTAAGAAGCAGACACCGCAGAGAGTGTCATTTTTTATGCGTGATGAAATTATTAGGTTTGAACGCTATCAGAAGCAGTTTAAGTTTTTATACAGCCACAACATAGAAACAGCCCAGCAGCTACAAGAATATCAATCGGAACAGGAACAGCAAATTGAGAACTTGACGAAAACACGTCAAAACCTATACAACGAAAGGAATTACACAGATGAGCAAGGGGAAATCTCACAGCAAATTTCAGAAATTAACGGCGCACTCAAGGTGTGTCGTGCAGATGTCAGAATGTGCAAGGCAATACTTACAGACGCAGACCGCATCAAAGAAAAGTATCATAAGGCACAGGAATTACAGACACAAGCAATAGAACCCGAGAAACAATCTCGTCGCATATCACCGCTATTCAGGACTTGAAGTACACAGAGTACGACAGCGTCCTTCATAACGGTAATCTGCTTAGAGCTTGTTTCTCGGTAAAGAGGAGGAATGTTATATGAACTCAAGCGGAGAAGTCGCTGATTTAATGGTCAAGGAGGGTATTCAGATTACCGAGTCAAGCGTAAAGCTGATGGCACTCGGAGCGAAGAACCTCGCCGCCATTATAATAGCGCTTGTTAATGAAGATAACAAGCTGCAAGGCAAGACAAATCTTAAAAATCTGCTTAAAGCGGAAAAACCGTTGTGTATTATGCAGATTAAGGAAGATGACATAAAAAAGTTTCAATCCGAAGCTAAAAAATACGGTGTACTGTTTACAGCAGTATCGGACAAGACAAACGACACAGGACTTTGTGATATTATCGCTAAACAGGACGACGTGACAAAACTGAATTACATTATGGAAAAGCTCGGCTATGCCGTGCCGGAAGTCGAGGAACAGACCGATAAGGAAGAAGCGGCAGACGGTAAGGACAAAACAAAAAACTCAGCGCCCCGCACGAAAGAAAATCGGTCAGACGACAGATATACAAAGCGCGGGGATACGGAACGAACGGACAGCAATTCTAAACCGTCCGTCAAAAGACAAATAAATGACATAAAGGCACAGCAGGCTAAGAAACAAGCAGACCGCGCAATTACGCGGACTATTCCCAAAAAGAAAAAATCAAAGGAGAGATAACCTAAAATGTCTTGTATTCATAAAATTGATGTATCGCTTACATTGTAAGGCGATTTTTATGCAAAGAACAAATAAAAATATATACGATTTATGGAGGATTTAAAAATGAACAGAAATATAAAGAAATTTATTGCATTAGCAATTTCAATCACATCAGTAATTTCAGCAGCAACAGCACTTCCCGCAGGCGCAGCAGAACCGAAAACGACCACAGGAGGCAGCGGCACAAGTATTGGTTATACAGGTGAAGCTATAACACCCGATATTCTTTTGTATGATGACGACATACAGCTTATAGAAGGACAAGACTATGACCTTTCCTACGAAAATAACATAAATGTCGGTACGGCGACTATTATCGTTACGTTTAAAGGCAATTACAGCGGCAGCACAAGGACGACGTTTGAGATTACGCCCAGATTGGTATCGACGGACGAGCTTGATATTACGGGTATCGAAACGGAATATACGTTCACCGATGCGGCGATTGAACCGGAGCCTGTAATCAAGCTCGGCGACATTACTCTTGTAAAGGGACAGGACTATACGCTTAACTATATAGATAATACTTACCCCGGCGAAGCGACGGTTAATATTACGTTTATCGGTAATTACAGCGGCGAGGCGATCGCAAACTTTACAATCACGCCTAAAGACCTGTCCAGTGACAAGAACCTTACGGCCTCGGAAATTCCTGCGCAATCTTTTACGGGCGAGCCGATTGAGCCGAAACCTGAAATCAAGTATGGCGATAAGACGCTCACAGAGGGCGAGGATTATACTCTCGAATATGAAAACAACACGAATGCAGGCGAAGCGAAAGTCGAGGTTAAATTCACAGGCGACTACACAGGCGAAAAAGAATACACGTTTAGAATTACACCATTCATTGTAACCGACGATAACGTCAAATTAAGTGAGATACCCGACCAAATATACACAGGTTCGGCAATTACTCCAACGGTAACGGTAACGATTATAAGAAAATAAGAATATTAAAGGAGCACAGTAATCATGAAAAATAAAAGAATTATATCGGTAATTATTGCTATGGCACTAAGCGCAGCAATGATAACAGCATTTGCTGCGGATACTGTAACAAATACAGATATTGACAGCAGTAATGTTGTTGTTCAGACTGATGACGGCACGGTATTAACAGAGGGAATTGATTATACTCTGGAATATAAAGACAATGTGAATGTTGGTACTGCAACAGTAATTGTACATTTTATTGGCAATTACAGCGGCGAAGCAGAACAGACCTTCAATATTAAGAAGAAAACGTCCGGATGCGGCGGTGGCGGAGGCGGCAGTGTTGTCAGCAACAAGCCAAATATAACCGCTAAAGAGGAAGATGGTAAAACTGTTAATATTACACACAAAGAGGAAGATGATAAAATTATCGTTACATTACCGGACGGCGTAGACCTTGACCCTGAAAATCCGATTACTGTTACGGTAAAGGACACAAAGGGCAAGCCTATCGCAGACAAAGATGTTGTTGTAAAGGACAAGATGGGCAACGAAGCAAGCGGCAAAACAGACAATGACGGTAAAATTACAGTACCGTCCACGGCCGCAGTTACGCCAATGCCGACTGCTGCGCCGCCGGTTGAACAGAATTTTGAGCATAAAGCATATATCAGCGGTTATGAGGACGGTACTTTTAAACCGGACAGCCCGATTACGAGAGCGGAAACAGCATCTATGCTAAATGGCGTTATATCTGTTACGGATAAAGGCAATGATATAACTTTCACAGATTTAAAAGACGGCGCATGGTATATACCGGCAGTAACGGCTATGACAGCAGCGGACGTTATTCATGGTTATACAGACGGCACACTCCGTCCGGATAATAACATAACTCGTGCGGAGTTTATAACAATGATTATGCAGAGCAAAGATATTTCAAAATTTGATAATTTACCGTTTTCGGACGTAAACACCGACCTTTGGAGTGCGGATTATATCTATTCGGCATATACTGCGGGATATATTAACGGCTACGGAGACGGTACATTCAAACCCGACAGTCCTATTACGAGAGCGGAAGCGGTAAGAATAATAAACAGCGTACTCGACAGAACCGATTTCAGCAACGAAACTAATCCGTTCAGCGATATTTCAAGCAAACATTGGGCGTATAAGCAGATACTTGAAGCAGCCGTTACACATGAGGCAGAATAAAGGAAGGAGCGTTTTATATGAAGAAAAATACAAGAAAAGTCATAGCTGCTGCATTGTCAGCAGCTATGCTCGTATCGTCATTTTCAGTGTTTGCCGTAGATGACGGAGTGACGTCGGATGATTTGAATACATATTCAAACCCCAACGCCGAAACAACGGCAGAACTTCCCACGGAGGAAACCGTCGAACTTCCGGAGGATGAAGTTATAGCAGAAGCGGCGGAAGATGAATCCACAGCAGAACCGACAGAGAACGAACTCGCTGAAGAAACCGCAGAAGAAGCGACAGAGTCGGCAGAGGAGTCGATTATAGAAGCATCGGCAGAACCCGAACAGGATGTGGACGTAAATTCTGAACACGAACTTACACAGAGTTCAGAGATACAGCTGTTTGCTAATTACGACTCGGACAAAGCACCTATAAGCCCTACAGGAGATGGCTATCGTTTTGATTACAATACAAAGACATTGTATATAAGTGATGCCAGCTCTTACAGTACCTCTACAAGCGGAAGCGAGAAAAAATACGGTTGGTACTCGTGTGCAATAGACCTTACTAATCCGGATAGAACAGATACGTCTTATGTTAAACTAAGCGATACTATTGTTCGTATTTGTTCGGTAACGGAACATATCGTCATTGAAGAGGGCGTTAGTGAAATCGGAAATTATGTTTTTCAGAATTTTGCAACCGATTTTCCAAATATTGAAAGCCTTAGCTTGCCAATGACCATAACAGCAATAGGTACAAATGCTTTTAAAGATGTGGATTTTGTTGCTTTGAATACCGATATGAGCGTTTTTGCAAATATAGAAACTATTGATAATTATAGTTTCAATAGTTGTACTTTCAACGATGTAAAATTCAGCAGCTTACAAAAAGTGGGCGGCAGTAGCGGATATGGGTTTACCAGAAGTACATTTAACAGCGTTGAGCTTTCGGAAAACTTAACACATTTGGGCAGCGGAGCCTTTTACGGCGTAACTATAAAAAGCGGCAATTTTCGGTTCCCGGATTGCATAAAGGCAATCCCTTATGCTGTACTGCAATACAGTAATGTTCAGAATGTATATTTAGGTAAAAACGTCAATGAAATTAGTCCATATGCGTTTGCAAACAGTGCAATTAAGAATTTGTATATGTATAATACCCCGATAATGATACGAGATTTTTGTGCTGATAATTCTTCTTTATCTGATGTGTGGTATTATGGAAGCGAATCAGAAAAAAATGCGAATGTTTCGTTTCAGAACCACTCAAATTGTCTTTCTTTTGTGAATGCTACATGGCATTACGGACTAATTTCATCTGAAACAACGAGTATAACTGGTATAAGCAGCAACTATACATATACGGGTAGTCCGATAAAGCCTGTACCGACTGTAAAAATCGGCGAGGAAACCCTTGTAAGCGGCATAGATTATGACATTACATATGCAAATAACATTAATGTCGGTACATCGGTGGTTACTGTTACTGGTAAAGATAGATATATGGGAACGGTTAGCAAAACGTTTGGTATTGTTGCTGCGCCAATTTCCAATGCTACAGTAACTTTTCCAGACTATATCACATGGCAGGGTGAGCCGTGCAAGCCTAAAACTACTGTTATCGTTAACGGCAAAACGCTTGTCGAAGAACGGGACTTTACTATAGTGTATAGCAATAACAACGCTGTAGGTACGGGTAAAGCGGCAATTACAGGTGTTGGTAATTATATCGGTATGACAAATGCCGAGTTTGTGATTTTGCCATTTGAGCCGGACTCGACTTACGGTTATGTTGATATTACAGATGAAACAATAGTTTCTGCCTCTATGGAGGGTACTTTTTCATATAATGGTACTGCACATATGCCAAAACCAATGCTTGTTTATCATTTTGTAAATCCGACAACTGGAACGGCTATTGATTATAATATGGTTGAGGGTAAGGACTTTAAGATTGTATCGTATGAAAATAATATAAATGCAGGAATTGCAAACGTAGTTGTTGAGGGTATTGGCGTATTTCAATATAATAGAGAAGTAAGTTTTGAAATTGCTCCAATTACCACAAATGATATTACAATAGCGGATATTTCGTCAATACCATATTGTAAGGTGGACATTTGTCCTGAACCGGAAATTAAGATTGGTGATTTTGTACTTACAAAAGATGTAGATTATGAGCTTTCTTATGCAAATAATTGTAACCGTGGTATGGCTACCATTACTGTTTTAGGCAAGAGTAATTTATCCGGCACAATTGATAAAACATTTGAAATAACTCCTCGTGATGGTTCACAATTTGTTATGATGATTGTTCTTATTTAAGTTAGTCTTATTAGTCTTAAATATAGATAAATTTTTGGATTGCTTATTTTTATACGATTTTTTTAAGTAATAAAAAAAACAGTTGTTTATAAAAAATATACGCACACTTTTTTATTACAAAGGAGCTGATGTTTATGAAAATTTCAAGACGAAAGTGGTGTAATAGCAGTTGAACAGGCAGAATAACAGAGAAAATATGATAATTATGTTTTTGCTGCTTATCCCTGTTGTGATATGGTTTGCGTTAAAGGTAGCTATGTGTTACAGCACAGAATTAAAACTGTTTGATATGCTGCCGCTTTTAACCGCAAGCCTTAATCAGCCGTTCGATTTATTTCTAAACAAGTATAGTCTGAAATCTGTACTTGTTTTTTTGTTTGCCTATGCCTGCGGAATCGGTATATATTTCACTACAAGCGAAAACCGCAGACCGGGCATCGAGTACGGCTCGGCTAAATGGGGAAATGTTTCAAGTGTTGTGCGAAAATATATGGACAGAAAGCACAGATTGAAAAATATAATATTGTCGCAGAACTTGGCACTAAGCCTTAATGCGAAAAGTCATAGACGAAATCTGAACGTGCTTGTAGTCGGCGGCAGCGGCGCAGGAAAAACGCGCTTTTACGCAAAGCCGAACATTATGCAGTGCAATACCTCATTCGTTATAGCCGACCCGAAAGGCGAAATGCTAAGAGCAACAGCGCCGCTTCTGTTACAGTGTGGATATGATGTTAAGGTATTCAATCTTATCAATCCATCGGACTCGGACGGATACAATCCGTTTATATATATCCGAACTGATAAAGATGTGGTAAAGCTAATATCAAACTTGATACAGAATACCACGCCGAAGAATGCACAGCAATCAGACCCATTTTGGGAGAAAAGCGAAATTGCGCTTGACACAGCGTTAATGCTGTATCTTCTGCACGAAGCGCCGCCCGAAGAACAGAATTTTGAAACTATGATGTTTATGATTGAAAATGCATCCGCATTAGAGGAGGACGAAACATTTCAATCCCCTGTTGATATACTTTTTGAAGCGCTTGAAGAAAGATACCCCGAACATATTGCGGTGAAGCAGTGGAAAATATTTAAGCAAGCGTCAGGCAAAACAGCTAAGTCGATTTTAATTTCCGCAGCAGTCAGGCTTGCGGCTTTTAATCTGCCTGAAATAGCAAAGATGACCTCTTATGATAATCTTGATATAGGCAGTCTTGGCGAAAAGAAAAAAGCTGTCTTTTGCGTAATACCCGACAATGATAATTCCTTTAATTATTTAGTCGGTATGCTATACACGCAGGCATTTCAGGAATTGTATTACAGAGCAGACCATAAGCACGGCGGTGAATTGCCGATACCTGTCCATTTTGTAATGGACGAGTTCGCTAATGTGGCGTTGCCCGATAACTTTGAAAGGGTGCTTGCCACTATGCGCTCACGCCGTATTTCCGTAAGTATAATCATTCAGAATATGGCGCAGTTAAAGGCTTTATTCAAGGATAGTTGGGAAAGTGTCGTAGGAAATTGCGACACTTTTTTGTATCTCGGCGGTAACGAGCAGAGTACGCACGAATACATTTCAAAAATGCTTGGTAAGGAAACAATCGACACACAGACGCACGGAATTACAAAAGGACGAAACGGCAGCAGCAACACGAATTATCAGAACGCAGGGCGTGAGTTATTAACCTTAGACGAGGTACGTCTATTGGATAATTCAAACGCCCTTATTTTTATTCGCGGCGAAAAGCCGATAATGGATAAAAAGTTTGACATACTATCCCACCCGAACATTAAGCTGACGGAGGACGGCGGAGCTATGCCGTATAAGCACAGCAAAGATAGTAAATATCTGATAGACGATATTAGCATATCGGATATTAAGAACCTAAAATATATAATAAACACAGAATAGGAATAAAAAGCGAAAAACGCTTTTTATTTATGTGTTTATTGTAACAATTTGAAGCAAGCCGATTAGCGGCTTGCACTGATGTTATAGAATTGGAGGACGAAAACAGAAATGAAAAAGACAATGAAAAAAATTGAAAAATCAAAAAAGGGCTTGCGTATTACAAAATATGCGCTGATGACAATACTGCTT
This sequence comes from uncultured Clostridia bacterium, assembly GCA_910585485.1. Lineage (GTDB taxonomy): Bacteria > Bacillota > Clostridia > UBA1381 > UBA1381 > Hominilimicola. The sequence goes on along the minus strand of CAJUEZ010000010.1, from coordinate 14,194 downwards.
ATGCTGTCATTCGCAACACCTGTATTTGCAGACGACCCGCTCGCAGCGATAAATAACCTGTCAACATTTATCTTTTCAGCAATTAAGGCAATCGGATTTATTCTGCTCGGTTTTGGAGTTGTGCAAATTGGTTTGTCGCTTAAATCGCACGACGCATCACAGCGCGCTAACGGTTTTCTGACCTTTTTCGGCGGTGTGGTTATCGCTTTTGCAAAGGATATACTTGATATGATAATGTAATCTGATATATGACCGCCGTTTTAAGGGAACGGCGGTCAATCTTATAAAGCGGAGGTGAAACGAATTTGAGCGATAATTGGATAGTGGCGAATTTGGAAAATGCTTTCGGCACTTGGAACGATAAAATGACTGAAATATGGTCGCTTATTACTACCTCGCCGCAGAATTTCAAAGGCGGTGCAATATGGAGTATCGTAACTACAATAAACGGAGGATTGCAGGCTATCGGATATGCCTTGCTTATCCTCTTTTTTGCTATGAGTATATTCAAATCAACTGCGTCATTTCGGGACTTTCAGCGTCCCGAATATGCGTTAAAGCATTTTATACGCTTCGTTGCGGCAAAGGTGGCGATTACATATGCACTTGATTTAATGACTGTCATATACAAGATATGCGGCGGCGTGGTAGAAAAAATAGCCGGAAGTCTTGGCGGTATCGGCGGCGCAGCAGTAACGCTTCCCGCAGCTATTGAAACAGCAGTCGAAGAAGCGGGCTTTTGGGCGAGCATACCGTTATGGCTTGTAACAATACTCGGAAGTCTGTTTATAACGGTGCTGTCGTTTATTATGATAATGAGTGTGTACGGACGTTTTTTCAAGCTGTATATGTACACAGCGTTAGCACCCGTACCGCTTTCATCATTTGCAGGCGAAGGCACATCACAGATGGGAAAAGCATTTATAAAGTCATATGTCGGAGTATGCTTGGAGGGCGCAGTTATAGTCCTTGCCTGTATCATATTCTCGGCATTTGCAAGCGCAAGTACGCCCAATATTGACACATCAATCACAACAGTAACAATGATATGGAAATATATCGGCGAAGTGATTTTCAATATGCTTGTACTTGTCGGTTTAATCAAGGGCGCAGACAGAATTGTAAAAGAAATGTTAGGAACTTAAAATTTGCTGTTGTATTTTGTGCAATATTATGGTATAATAATTACAGCAAGATTTGCGGTGCAAATCTTTGGAGCTGTAGCTCCTGCGCTTTCGCACCGCTGTATTATTGACGGCTTCGTAAAAATGCCCTTGCAAGCAAGCATTTTTACTCATAGTATAATAATTACAGCAATAATATAATGAATATGAGGAGGAATTATTATGCCGAATATCAGACCTGTTTCGGATTTAAGGAATTATACGGACGTTCTAAAGGATATTAGCGTTGATTCGCCTGTTTTTTTGACGAAGAACGGCAGAGGCAGATACGCTATTATTGATATGGACGAATATGAGAGAACACAGGCAAAAATTAAACTTATGTCAAAGTTATCGGAAGCAGAACAAGCCGCAAAAAAGGACGGTTGGATTGACGGCAACAAGGTAAAGGGCATATTGGGGGTTTAGTAATGACAAAGATAAAACTATCCCCATTGGCAATAACGGATTTGCAGGAAATCAAAGCATATATCGCTGAAGAATTGAGCAATCCTATTGCCGCTAATCGGGTAATAAATCAAATAATAGACGATTACAGTTTACTTGAAACATCGCCCGAAATGGGTGCGTCGCTTTCAGCAAAAATAAACATAGCAACGGATTATCGTTACTTAGTCAGCGGAAAGTACATTGTATTTTACAAAACCGATAATAAGTATGTGTATATCTCCCGTATTCTTTATGGCGCAAGAAATTATATCCGTATTCTTTTTAATGATGAAATAACAGACAATAGCGAACTTTAATAAAAAAGCTTTTGATAAACTGCGCCTTTGGCGCAAAGTAAGCTTTTTTGTAATAAGCAAAATTACCCACGATGCGAGTAATTTCCTATAAGATAAAAATGTAAAGTTGCCACTATTAAACGGTGGCAATTTTTTTATGCAAAAAAATTTAGAGTGAACAACTTGCTTGCAAGTTGTAGCGAGCAAACCGCTTGCGGTTTGTGTTAGCGTAGAAAGGAGGACAGCAATGGAAATACGAATTAACAAGGAAATCAAGGACTACCACGAAAGCCTATTTTTCGGATTGTCCGTGCGTCAGTTTATATGCTCGGTTGCCGCAGTCGGTGCGGCTGTCGGAGTGTACTTTGGACTGAGGGACATTGTAGGAAAAGAAATGGTTTCGTGGCTTTGCGTTGTTTGCGCCGCACCGTTGGCGGCGGCAGGCTTTTTCAAGTATAACGGTATGCAGCTTGAAGAATTTATAACAGCGTGGTTTCGGAGTGAATTTATATACGCGGGATTGCGTACATTCAAATCCGAAAATATTTTATATGACATTTATAAGGAGGTACTAATTGATGCTAAAAAGAATACTCGTACGGCTTTTTGGAAAAAAGGAAAAACGGATAATCTCTGCGACGCATCACAAGACTAAGTCTTGCGATGCTACAACTTGCAAAGCAAGTTGTTCACCTAAAAGCGTACAGCAGTCTATCCCTATAAAGCGCATTTATCGGGACGGGATAATGCAGTGCGGTCAGTATTTCTCTAAGACGTGGCGGTTTTCTGATATAAATTATGCCGTCGCGTCAGATGATGACCAATTAGAGATGTTTCTTGCACACTCAGCTATCCTGAACGGGTTACCGACTGATGCGTTTGCAAAAATCACTATATACAATAAACAGCTTAACAGAAATGTATTTGAACAGTTTATAACACCGACTGAACATACGGACAAAAACAAGGTTACATACACAAAGGAACTCAAAGAATTACTAAGTGATAAAATGTCAGACAGTAACAATATCGTTCACGAAAAATATATTACTATATCAAGCGAAAAGAAAAATATCGAGGAAGCGCGGACATTTTTCGCACGTGTCGGAAATGACTTAACCGCAGATTTTGGTAAAATATCATCACATATTACGGAGTTGAACTATAAAGAGCGACTTCGTATTTTTTATGACTTTTTCCGTGGCAAAGAGGGCGGCACATTCAATTTTGACCTCAAAAAAGCCATGGCGGTCGGCTCGGACTTCAAGGACTATATATGCCCCGGCAGTATGGAATTTAAGAGCGATTATATAAAAATCGGCGATAGATTTGCAAGGGTAATATTCCTGAAAGAATATCCGTCATTCCTTAAAGACAGTATGCTTTCGGAACTTACGGACTTCTCTCGCAGTATGATGTTGTCGGTGGATATTCAGCCTATCCCTACCGATGACGCAGTAAAGGAAGTACAAAAGAAGCTATTAGCGGTTGAAACGGATATTACCAAATGGCAGCAAAAGCAGAATATGAACAATAACTTTTCCGCTAATGTACCGTATGAGTTAGAGCAGATGCGAAAGGAAATCAAAGAATTTCTTGACGACCTCACAACGCGCGACCAAAGAATGATGTTTGTTACGGTAACGCTTTTACATATTGCCGACAGCCTTGATGCGCTTAATAACGATACTGAAACGCTTATGTCCATAGGACGCAAACATCTTTGTAATTTTGCAACGCTGAAATATCAGCAGGAGGACGGAATGAAAACCGTACTTCCCTATGGACTAATGAATATTAAGGCTATGCGGACGCTTACAACAGAAAGCACGGCGGTGCTTATGCCGTACAAGACTCAAGAGATAATCGACAATGACGGTATCTATTACGGTATCAACGCAATATCGCATAATCTCTTAATGTGTAACAGAAAGCTATTACTTAACGGCAACGGCTTTATTCTCGGTGTATCAGGCAGCGGTAAATCGTTTGCGTCAAAGATGGAAATTGCTATGTCGGCATTGTTTACAGATGATGACATCATTATCGTAGACCCTGAAAGAGAGTATTCACCGCTTATTGCAAAGCTCGGCGGCGAAACGGTCAGAATATCAGCGTCATCGGAGAATTATATCAATGCTATGGAAATGGACAAAGACTATGGCGATGGTGAAAATCCGATTGCATTGAAGTCTGAATTTGTAATGTCGCTATGTGAGCAGCTTATGGGAGCAGGCAAGATTGAAGCAAGGGACAAATCCATTATTGACCGTTGTACCGATAATGTGTATAGAGATTATCTAAGCGGCAAAACAAATACACCGCCCACGCTTGTCGATTTCAGAAACGATTTACTCAATCAGCCTGAACAGGCGGCTCACGATATGGCACTTGCGCTTGAACTGTTTACAGAGGGCAGCTTAAATGTATTCGCCCATCAGTCCAATGTGGACACAAGCGGACGCATTATAGCGTATGACATACTCGACCTCGGTGAGCAGTTGAAGCCTATCGGACTTCTGATTATGCTTGACAATATCCTAAACCGTGTTATTGCAAACAGAAAGAAAGGCAGATACACGCGCATATACATTGATGAAGCGCACCTATTCTTTGCAAACCCATACAGCGCGCAATTCCTGTCAAAAGCGTGGAAACGATTTAGAAAGTATGGCGGTCTTGTAACAGGCATTACACAGAATATCGAGGAATGTCTGCACTCCGACACGGCGCGTCTTATGCTTGCGAACTCGGAATTTTTGCTTATGCTCAATCAGGCGGCAACAGACCGTGTTGAGCTTGCAAAAATACTTAATATATCGGATATGCAGATGAGTTATATCACAAATGCGCCCGCAGGACGCGGACTGATTAAAGTCGGCGGTTCAATCGTACCGTTTATAAATGACTTCCCTACCGATACGGAACTCTACAAGCTGATGAGTACGAAACCCGGCGAAGAATAAAAATCATATGGCGGCGGTGCAAATCGCCGCCTTAATTTTTTGTACAGAATTGAGGTGAAAATGATTGAGTGAATCAAAGACAAAACCTAAGACACAGGAAAAGCCGACTACTGCTGCTCACACAATAAAGAACGCACCAAAGACTGTAAAATCTGTTCCATATAATGTTCTTCGCAACGCTCCCTCTGTTATGAAAGAACAGCTTATAAAGCAGACCTCGGAAAAATTGTCAAAGGTACAACATGACGGACAAACAGCGCAATCCCCCGAAAATTACGCAACAGACACACTAGAAAATGCGGCGTACTCCACAGCGGCAAAGGCTTATCGAACTACAAGGACAGTTGCGGATTATGCGTTAAAATCATATAAGTTGCGGAATGTTAAAACGAAAGAGAATTATACAATCCCCGATATTCCTGTTTCCCCGAATGTTGCGGACAACACACCAAAGTTAGCGAATAATCAGCCGAAAACCCTGCAATTAACGGACGGGAAAATTCCGCCCAATTTGGGCGGAAGTGATACCGTTTCCACAAAAGTAGCAGACAGTACAAAAATTATTACCAAATCGGGAATAATTCCGCCTAAGACAAAAGAAACATATACAGCCGCACAGGAAATTGCGTCATTTTCTGTTACGTCTACTCCGAAACAAAAAACTATTCAACAGGCAAAAGCAAAGGCACAGCAGAAAGCGGAGATTAAGACAAAAGAGAACTATATCAAAAATCACGGTACGGACACAGAGGTAAAAAATTCCGGTACCGCAAGGTGCGATTATGTCAAAAATAAGCTGAAAGAGAAATCAACGGAGCAAAAGCGGTTACAGCATACAGACACGGAAATTCCGAATACAGCGAAGGCAGATGTTATTCCCGATAAGCCTGATATAAAGACAAAAGAAAGCTATATGCAATCGTTACGGAACGATAAGGCAGAACCCGTCAAATCGGCATATAAAACGCCGAAGCAGAAACAAAGCAATATATCCCGTCAAATTCAAACTACGTCTAAGGCGGTACATACCAAGCAGAAAATGGCGGACGATACGGTTAAAAACAACCGAAACGTCTTTAAGGCGAGCAGAACGGCAAAGAAAAAAGCGTCAAAGGCGCAGAAAGCCGCTGTCAAAACACAAAAACAGGTTACTAAACAAGCCGCAAAGCAAACGGCAAAAATGGCAAAGGAAGCCGCACAGCGGAGCGCACAGGCGGCAAAAGCTGCGGCGCATGCGGTGGTCGGGGTTGCAGTCAAGGTTGCACAAGCGGTTGTTGCGGCGGCACAAGCGATTATTTCCGCTATTGTGTCCGGCGGTGCAGTTGCGGTTGTGATTGTAGTGCTGATTATTGTAATTATTATAGCGGCTATTGTAGCGAGTCCCTTTGGTATTTTTGTTTCTGAAGAAGTTACAGACACAGGCACAATTCCGCTGTCGCAGATAATCGCAGAATATAACGTAGAACTGACGCAAGAGGTTGAAGATATTGAATTATCCGTAAACCATACAGATGTGGAAGTAATTGATAATCAGACCGACAGAAATATTGTACTTGCCGTGTTTGCGGCAAAGACCGCAGGTGCGGAGGATAACACCGCCGAAGATGTTGTAATCTTTGATGATGTTAAGGCAGAAAAGCTAAAAGCATACTTCCGAGCCGCAAACACCGTAAATTATACGGTAGATGAAATCGTAGTATCAGATACAGAAACGAAAAAGAAGCTGACTGTTACTATAAGCGGAAAAACAAAAGACGAGCTTATGGACTTATACAGTTTGACTGCAAAACAGCGTGAAGCGGTTGAAACATTGCTTGAACACGGGGACGTGCTGACCTTGGCGATTACAAACGCAGATGTTCAGAGTATCATAAACGGTTTGCCCGCATCATTACCGCAAAAGCGAAAAGATGTTGTCAAGAACGCTGGCTCACTTGTCGGCAAAGTTAATTATTTTTGGGGCGGTAAATCAAGTGCAATCGGTTGGGACAGCGCTTGGGGTACTATGCGTCGTGTTACTGCTGCCGGAAGTCCGTCATCAGGAACACTAAGAGCATACGGACTTGACTGTTCAGGCTTCGTTACTTGGACATTTAACAACAGCGGTATGGGATATACCGTAGGACACGGAACATACGGACAGCGCGACGCAAGTATTCAGGTAACAGCGTCAACAGTACAAGCAGGAGATTTATGCTTCTTGCCGAGTTACAGCCATGTCGGAATTGTTGTCGGTAAGGACACAAGCGGTAATATTCTTGTTATTCACTGTTCAAGCGGTGCGAATAATGTTGTGGTATCCACCGCGTCAAGCGTTGGCTTTACAGTATTCCGCAGACCAAATTGTTATTAGATAAAAAAATCAATTTGTCAAATTTTTTATCGAAATATAAAATTTTTTGACGATATGGAAATTTCCTGATATGATTTATACATAAAATAAATTACAGGGAGGTTTTCATTATGAAAAAGAAAATTTTTACACTAATCATTGCGGCGGCATTGACCGCAGCAAGTACAACAGCGCTTGCCGCACCTATTCCGAGAGAAAGCACACCATTAAATGCGACAGAGGAACAAACACAAATCGTTGAGAATTTAGTCGGTGATATTCTTGACAAAGTACAAAGCGGCAAGCTCGGCTACACATTGGCGGCAGGATATGCAAACACACACATACGCAAGGCAGTTATGGCAAATCAGACAAACGGACATGGTTACGGTATCTTATCACCAATTGCACAGAACGCAATCCGTGTTATGCGTGACAGACAGTTAAGACCTGACGCATACGCACAAGCGGAGCAGGAATTAAAAGTATTGCTTGCCGACATCATCAACGAGGTTAAGAATGGAATGGATATGAATACCGCCATACAAACGGCTTATGAGAAAATCTATCAATCCGTCAATCCATCATTTAACTATGACGAGCAATTCTCGCTTGATACCTGTTACCGTGATATTCCTATCGTTGGAATGGAATAGTTTACAGTGGCAAGAAAGCTGTTCAATGATGCACAAAACAAATAAATACAGCAAAGGGAGGCTTCTTGTCTCCCTGATTTTTATTTCTTTAAATCTTTTATAACAGCAGAAATATTTTCTAAACATTTTGGCGTAAGCATTTTTAAATCATTTATGGTACTGTTTAATTTAGTAGGATTACTCACCTCAAACTCAAAAAATTCTTTTGGTGAAATACCAAAGTAATCACAAATGTAAAAGAATACAGACATTGAAGGCAGACTATTTTTATTCTCAATATTATTTATATATCCAGTACTTTGTCCTAATGATAAGCTCATTTCTCTCGCTGATACACCTTTTTGAGTTCTGAGCTGTGCCAATCGTTCAGCAAACTTTTCTTCTAAACACATAACAATCACTCCTATTATATACTATTGTACCGCACAATTTGTTAAAAATATCCATTTAAAATGCTAATTGCTATTGACATATCCGATTAAACAGTATATTATTAATATATATATCCGATTTAATAATTTAGAACTATAAATGATGCACAAAAAACAAAAAATAATTATAGCATAATGACGAAAATGGATAAAGAAAATGAAAAAGTTCTACCATTTATTTTTTTATAAGATATAATATATAGTATAACTAATGAAAAATGAAAGAAGGATACATTATGAAAATTGTATTATGTGATGACGATACATTTTATATTGAACAGATGAAAGCCATAGTAAAAGAACTAACCCTTGATGCAGATATATATTGCTATAGTTCAGCCAATGATTTAATAAATAGTAATAATGTATTTGACATTGCTTTTTTGGATATTGAAATGGACAACGGTTGTGGCGGGTTTAATGCTGCTCAGTATGTTAAAGAAAAAAACAGTGATTGTGTAATTGCATTTTTTACAAATTACGATTCATATGCTCGTAAGGAATATAATTACAGAGCATACCGCTTTATTTTAAAAGATGAATGTAGTCAAATGATAAAGTATCATTTTTCAGAAACAATAAAAGAATACAACAAAATTGTAGGAAAAGTATCTTTAATTTGCGGCTCTGCAAAAGTTATAGTGGCAATTAAGGACATTATGTATATACAGATGAAAGACCACTATGGAGATGTATATTTAGCTAACGGGAAAAAATACTTGTGGCGAACCACTTTGTCGTCTATTATTTCTTATTTGTCACAATTTAATTTTGAACGATGTCATAATTCATATATAGTTAATATGGATTATGTACAGGAAAAGGTAAAAAATCAATTTATTTTAGCGAATGGCGAAAAAATTACTATAAGTAGAACATACATAAAATCTATTAATAATAAATTTAGAAATTAATAACGAGAAAAATAATGAATATATATTTTAGAAATATAGTATATGTTATTATGAATATTGTTGAAGTATTGTTTTTTTATAATATATTTGTTGAAAGAAAAATGAACAATAAAATATTTTTTTCTGTAATGCTTATTTATTAATTGTGGGAAAACTATGTATAGATATACAATAAGGTACATTTTGTTGATGGAAAATCGGAAAACAAAAAGGATATAAGAAAAACTACGGTAAAAGAATGGATAATATAAGATTATGTGTTAATAAATATAACGAAACAGTGACATTTAATTATGATGAGGAAATATTTGTAGCAGATATAAAAATCTTTTATTAAAAAATGTCATCCACGACTAAAAAATGTCGTCTACGACAAAATAATTTAAAATTGCAAATAAATATGCTATGCTTTTTATAAGATAATGTGACAAAATGATTCACAGAATCTTTGAGAGCATAGCATATTTTTTTGCAAAGACAGAAGGGATGTATAAAATAAGGAACTATAATGATAAAAAGAATATTATATACAAGTAGGAGGATTAGTATGAAATTAAAAAAAAGAATAGCCATTTTAAGTATTATATGTATACTTTTTTGTGGTGGCGTTGTGTTTGGAATGAATGGTGTTAAGCATATCAATGAAATAAAATCGCAGAATACCACTTCTGATAAAATAATAAACGAAGAAGTGAATGAGAAATCTGATGAATATACAGATTTAATAGAACTATTACAGAATCAAGGGATGGATGATGATAAATTGCAATATACCATGGAGCAATTTTTTGAAATGACATTGTTATACCCTATTAATGATGAGGAATTAATGACAATTAAAGAATTAGTTAAAGATGGTGCAGATTTATCGAAAATTATAGATATTTATACATTTCTTCAAAATAGTAATGCGTCATTAAAATATATAAAAGATATGTATTACTATGGTAAAAATATTGATTTCTATGGTCGCTATTGGATTGAGGACGCATTTAACTATTGTTCCGGGCAAAAAGAGTATGAATTATCAATGGAAGAAGTTCAAAAATACATTAATGAAGGCATGAGTATAGAGGATATACGTGTTGCTAATATAATATCACGCAGCGAAGTAAAAAATATCCGAGAACTATTAGAAGAAAAGCAATCCGGAAAAATTTGGGGAGAAATTATTTACGAAACATACACAGATATCAATTTATCTGCCGTTAAGTCAACAGAAGATGGAGGAGCTATATTAGAATGTATTAGATTATCAAAAATATCTGATGAACCAATAAACGAAGTATACAATGATTATAGCCAATCACCGCAAAAGACAACAAATGATATTATTGTACCCAAAATTATTGAAGCCGAGAAGAAAGTAAAAGAATTAAATTTAAATGTATCGGAGAGCGATACTTATTTCAATGAATTAAAGAATGAAGTAGGAGATTCGTTGTCAGAGGGTGAGATTAAAAATTTAATTCAACAAAAATATACTAAATCTGAAATAAAACAGGCAATAACTATTTCAGAAATTGACGGAAGAAACATTGAAAATGTTCTTGCAGAAAATAAAGAGACTAATAATCTAAATGTAGAGGGGGCATATACAGATGGATTATCATATTAGAAAAATCTTTATATCTATTGTTTGTGGCTGTATAGTATTTTTTTCTTTCGCTATAGTTTCAAGTGCAAGTACATCTCAAAGTTTAGAACAGTTAACAATGTTAGAATATAAGCAAAGCATTTTTGGCGAGAAAATGACATCGCCAACATCCGTCGGACAAGCAGGAAGTGAAACTATTAATACGGCGTCGGGTAATCTACAATTTTCTTCAACCGATTTATATCTGAAAGGCAAGGGTGGATTAGATGTAGTAGTAAAAAGAAACTATGGTTCTTTAATATCTACCGAGTATAAAAATGAGATGTATGGAGTTGGAGATTTAGACATTTCACAAAGACGGAAATCCGAAAAGTTAATTTACAAATACTATATCAATAACACATCTGATTATGTATATATATATTATGATAATGAGGAACAGTTGCTTAGTAAAGAAAATGCGAATGGTGAAATTTACACATCGCAAAATTACTCAAGCTATATTACTCCATGTAATACGAGTGCAGGAGCATATAAAGATTATTATCAATCTCTTTCGGGCGTTAATGCAGAAGATATAGAACAAAAAGGCTTTATAAAACAATATGAGTTACCATCAGGGAATACTGTGAAACTAAAAAGAGATAAATCTCTTGCTTGTGACAAGGTCACATATACCTCTGTCAATGCGCATGAAGCTATATCATGTAAAATTACTCCCAACTATCTTACACTTGGAGAAGATTGGTATTTTAGTTTAGATAAAATGGATAGATTATCTATCACTCAGGAATCTTCCGGCAGTTATACATATTATACTGAAACCGGAAATTTGCTTACAAGAGATGGGGAAATGTTAAGCTATAAAGCTGAATATAGATATAATTCCAATAGTGAAAGCTATGAGTCTATGGGTGGAAATGTTATATCTAATGAGGGTAACAGCAAGATGTATAACATCAGTATTGATTATGCAAGAGATTCAATGGATGATAGTGACGAGGCTGAATTTGGCTTTAGATATACTACTAAAATAACGGATTATCAAGGCAAAAAATTATACTTTAATTATCAGGGGGATTTAGTTGCTGAAGAAGATAGGTATGGCAATAGAATTTTATACGATAAAGCATTGGGAGAAATAACAGATACATACGGAAGAGTTATAAGTTTACCTAAAGGTACAAATAACTCTATAAAAGTTAATGGTAAAGAAGTTGTTAATTATTCTATAGAAACTGAAAACAATGACGAGTTAGACCCATATGGTTTATTGGAAGTAGATAATAAAAAACATTTAAAAGTAAATTATAATACGGATAAAGACGAAAAAATTGTTTACACAACTCAAAATCATAGAAATATCTATAGATTACAAGAAATTTCTAATACTATGACTACTGCGTCCGCATATGATACAGATATAAACTATTCAGAATTATATCCAACATTAGAAGAAATAACATTGCCCACAGGCGCAAAAATAAAATATGAATATGAAAAAATAAATGCATTCTTTGATAATAGAAATTTTACATATGAAAAATATAAAGTAAAGAGCAGACAAGATGTTGAAGCAGACGGGTCAGTGTCAAACAAATATACTTATACATATGACAATCCAACAGAAGGTATATTGAAAAGTAAAGATGGCAGAGCAAGTCACACTACTACTGTTTCAAGGGAAAGTGATGGATATACGGTTATTGATAAATATGATAACAAGGGGCTTTTAACAACCAAAGAAATAAGAGCAGGTGATGATTATACAATCAGCAATTTAAGCTATGTAGCCAATAAAGAAGGCGGATATAATATATCGCAAGAAGTAGTAAAAAAATATAATATAAACAATCCATCAAATTATATTGAAAATACTACCGATTACGAATATAATACAGTTCAACAAATAACCAAAAAAACCATAGGCGACTATACAGAAACCTACTCATATTCTTCTTCAGATTATTATTTACCTTCCCAAACAGATATATATCGTGGAGATGGATTATATAGTCGAAATAAATATACAAACGATGGTAAGTCAATTACACAAGTTGTTACTTCGGATGTGAAATCCAATAATGCAACTCAAGTAAAATCAGTTAGATATAAATATAATGACTGTGGTGATTTGACATATGACAGCAGCACCAATAAAAATTATGTATATAACTATACAGACATGTCATTTGATGAAGATACTGATGAGGATTATGAACAGGGTAATTCATTAGTAGTTACAGAAAGTTTTACAGCTAACGGTATAGTAGATGAAGCGGGGAATAATATATCCGGAACGGTTAGTGCATCATCAACATATGATATGTTCGGCAATTTAGTTTCTGTTGAAGATGCAAAAGATAACATAACAAGTTACGAATATGATAATCAGCAAAGGTTAATAAAGACTACTTATCCTGACGGTTCAGTCAATCAAAATGAGTACTTTGACAGCCTTAACGAAATTATTACAACAGACGAAAACGGCAATAAAACTAAGTTCTGTTACGATTCTTTAGGAAGATACTCAGAAGGGTATGTATTTAACCCACAGACCAATACTTGGATATTAGCAGAACAATATGATTATGATGCAAACGGTAATGTGAAAACATTAATCAGCAACAGGAATGAAGACGGCAATCAAGCCGTGAAAGTAGAATATACTTACTATCCTGACGGAAGAAAAAAATCCGAAGTTGCAAAAAATGCTGACAGCAATCAAACATTGTCGGAGTATGCTGTAGGAATAAACTATTATTCCACAAATACAGATGTGGACGCCGGCTTGCCGACGCACGGAATAACCTCTTCTACTGTACAGTATAAAAATATTGGCTCTGACTATATAAATATTACGACTGATTATGACCTGTTTGGTCACAAAATCAAAGAAAGTATTGACGGAAAAGCGGGCGGAATAACTTATGATACTGCCACTACTCAATATACATATGACTATGTTGGAAACATGCTAACACAACAAGAGCCGAACTTGGTTGCTTCCGGCAGCACGGAGTATTCCGTACAAAATGTTTATAACGCATTGGGAAATATCGTTAAAACAACTAATATTAATAAAAAGTCGGCAACAAACACATATAATAAGAATACTGGACTTTTAACTCAGGCAACAGATTATAACGGAAATGCCACATCATATACATATAATTGTTTTAATCAGTTGTATTCCGAAACATTGCCTACCGGCGGAAAGCAAATTACATATTATGATGTAAACGGAAACGTAGCAAAAGTTGATACCTTAAGAGAATCAAACGTATATGACAGCATAAGATATACATATGACAGCAGAAACAGAAACATTGCAGTTATCGGCAATGACGGCGAAAAAGACGTTGTAACACAATATGAATATGACAATG
>CAJUEZ010000009.1 GCA_910585485.1 uncultured Clostridia bacterium | reverse complement strand
ACGATCCCGATAATTGGTTTGCGTATTATCCGCAGAAAACAGCGGAAGAAACGCCAACACCAACGCCAACACCAACGCCACAAACAGGCAACAGGGTAGAATTTGAGCAGTCAGGTGATAAGGTCACGGCAAGGCTGATATTTAAGGAAACCGCTCCCCCTGCCGAAAGCGACATAATGCTCATTGTCGCATACAGGGAAAACGGACAGCTTAAACGTATTGAAATACCTGAAATATCAGAGATGACCGCAGAATTTGATTATCAGGACTGCGACATCGCAGTGTACATCTGGGACAAAAATATGAAGCCGCTTATGGGTGTTTCAACAAAAACAGTTGAGGCTTGGGAGACGGATATAAAGAACTTATCATGATTGCCGATTATTTTAACGTGTCTGTTGATTATTTGCTTGGCAGGACAGATAATCCCGAAATTATGAAATGATGAAAAGGAGTATGCGTTTAGTATACTTCTTATTTTTTTGAAATTGCGGTGTCAAAATTTTTGGAAACTTGACGAATTTTGGATTTTGTTATACAATACAAGTGATGCTGAAAAAGGAGGACACTTGAATGGCAGTGAAAGTGAGTGAAACCGGATACGGAAAATGGAAGGTGCCGGTTATTATAATTGCGGCGATTGTTGTTTTAGTTGTGACATTCGCGGGTATAATGATGAGTGACAGTTTGGGGGTTTCAATAGAGGGCGGCAGCAAACGGATAGAAATTGCGGAAGGTGTGGGCGTATCTTCGGTTGTGCAGGCGCTTAAAGAAGAAGGGATTATAAAATATCCGTTTCTTTTCAGAATACAGTCCAAAATGGGGGGATATGACGGGAAGATTCAACCCGGAGCGGCTGTTATTAAAAGCGGAATGTCATATAATCAGATTCTTGACCTTATCATAACTCCGAGCAGGGAATCTGTAAAAATTACTATTCCGGAGGGTTATGAAATAAAGCAGATAGCGCAGAAATTTGATGAAGCGGGCATTGTTGACTGGCGCGATTTTTACGCGGCTCTAAATCCTGAGGACTATGATTATCAGTTTTTGAAAAATCTTCCTCAGCGGGACGGTGTTATGGAGGGCTACCTTTTCCCTGCTACATATGAGATTCCGAACGGAATGTCGGCGCATGATATTATAGATCTTATGCTTTCCGCGTTTGACAGCCAGTTTAAAAGCGAGTATTATTCGCGGGCGCAGGAGATGAATCTTACGGTGGACGAGATTGTCACAATGGCTTCTATTATTGAAAGAGAAGCCGGCGGTGACAGTGAAAGAGCGAAGGTGGCAGGTGTGTTCTACAACAGGCGCAACACGGGCATGAAATTCCAGTCCTGCGCGACCGTCCAGTACATTTTGGGTGAAAGAAAGCCTGTGCTGTCAATAGCGGATACGCAGATTGACTCGCCTTATAATACATATATCTATCCGGGTTTCCCGATAGGACCAATCTGCAACCCCGGAATGGAATCAATCCGCGCGGCGCTTTATCCTGAGGAAACGGACGCGTATTACTTCGTGCTCGGCAAGGACGGCACGCATGTTTTCTCAACCACATATGAGGAACATCTTGCCGCAATGGGAGCGTCCGACCCGACTATGAGCGTTGACGGAAGCGCGATAGAAAATCAGGACAGTATGAAGCAGTAAAGAGGAGCGCAATATGTCAATAGAATACGATTTAAACGCGATAGTACCTCCGTACATAACGGAATATCTACGCGATAAAATGACGCATAATGACGAGTTTCTGCATGAACTTGAACAGTACGCAGAGGAAAACAGCGTGCCGATAGTTGAACCTGAAACGGCGAGATTTCTGTCGGTAATGTGCCGTATGAAAAGACCGAAGAAAATACTTGAGGTCGGCTGTGCTATTGGCTATTCGTCAATACTCATGGCAAACGCGACAGGTGATGATTGTGAAATTGCAACGCTTGAATGCAGTGAGGAAATGGTGCATATTGCGAGGGAGAACATTAAAAAGGCGGGTTACAGTGAGAAAATATCGGTAATTGAGGCTGATGCGAAGGACTATCTTTCATATATTGACGATGACGAGGTCTTTGACATAATCTTTCTTGACGGACCTAAGGCGCATTATATCTATATGCTGGACGAGTGCGTCAGACTTCTCAAAAAGGGCGGTATAATTATATCCGATAATGTTCTTTATAAGGGTATGACCGCGGATGATAATCATGTAGTAAGACGGAAAATTACTATTGTAAAGCGTCTTAGGAAGTACATTGATATGCTTATGGAGCACCGGGAATTGGAAACATCGCTTCTGCCTTTGGGCGACGGTGTGACAATATCGGTGAAAATATAAATACAGAGGAACAAATTATGAAAAAACCTGAACTTTTGGCTCCGGGAGGGAGTCTTGAAAAACTGAAAACGGCGATTGATTATGGCGCGGACGCTGTGTATATCGGCGGAGAGGCGTTTTCTTTGCGTGTCGCGGCGGAAAATTTTTCGAAAGAGGATATGCTCGAAGGACTTAACTACGCGCACGAACGTGGTAAAAAGGTGTATCTGACCGCGAACATTCTTCCGCATAATGACGATATTGAGGAATTTGAAAACTTTGTAAATGAGATACGTCCGATGGGATTTGACGCGGTGCTTATCGCGGATTTGGGACTTTTTGATATGATGAGAGAACTTGCGCCTGAAATACCTATCCATGTCAGCACTCAGGCGAACAACATCAATTACCGAAGCGCGATAAAATGGCATAAAATGGGCGCGGAAAGAGTTGTTTTGGGACGCGAGATGTCCTTTAAGGAAATATCGCAGTTTCAGGAAAAAATCCCGGATGATTTGGAACTTGAGGCCTTTGTACACGGAGCAATGTGTATATCGTATTCGGGCAGATGTCTTTTGTCAAACTACATGACGGGACGCGATTCCAACATGGGAGCGTGCGCTCACCCGTGCAGATGGAATTACAAGATTGTCGAGGAAACACGTCCGAACGAATATATGGACGTATTCGAGAACGAGCGCGGCACGTTTATCTTTAACTCAAAGGATTTGTGTACAATAGAGCATATTCCCGAACTTGTAAAAAGCGGAATCGCAAGCCTTAAAATTGAGGGACGCGTAAAAACGTCATATTATGTTGCAACGGTTGTCGGAGCGTACAGACGCGAGATTGACAGGTATTTTGACGACCCTGACAACTATACTTTCAATAAAGCGGAATATGAGGAACTTTGTAAGGTAAGCCACAGACCGTATACGACAGGTTTTTACTTTGGTAAGCCTGACGAAAATGCGCAGGTGTACACGTCCAGTTCGTATATACGGGATTATGACCTTATCGGTATAGTGCAAGAGTATGACGCTCAGACGGGTATTGCGACAATTTCACAGCGCAATCGTTTCTTTAAGGGCGACGAGGTGGAAATAATTCAGCCGATGAAGCCGTTTTTTACGCAGACGCTTGACTTTATGCAGGACGAAAACAGGAACGATATAGATGTGGCAAACCATGCCGAGCAGACAGTGCTGATAAAAACGTCCGAGCCTGTATGCGAGGGTGCAATGCTTCGTAAAAAAAGATAAAAAATCAGTGCAGATTTGTAAAAAAAACTACATTTTTTATAAATCTGCTTTTCTTTTTGTGCAAATTATGATAAATTTAAAAATAATTATAAAAAATTCATAAGAAAGAAGGAGAGAAGATATGAATAAGCAATTCAAAAAGGTGCTTGCATCCGCATTGTCATTTGCGATGATTGCCTCAAGCATCGTATTGCCGATAACGGCAAGCGCAGAGGGTGAAACTCCTATTTTTGAGGGCGATACAGTCCTTAAAGAATGGAAATTTGACTTCGGCGCTGAGGGCAGTACTCCCAAGGACGGTTACACGCTTGTAACGCCTGAGACGAGCTTTGTTACAAACAAAGTTGGTGATGAGCAGTACGGCTTTCTTGGCATAGGCGAGGAAGACTACAAGCTAACAAACCGTTATGACGGCTGGACAACACAAAAAGGACAGGTAATCGAGCTTGCCGCAGGCGGTACGGCTGAGAATAGCGGTATCGGCGTTGTTGGCGCGGGCGGTACGGACGAAGAGGGCAAAGGCGGAAAGGGCAACGACCTTTTTGGCAATAAGGGCGATGTGTTTTATCCGACGCGTTTTGCACTGAAAGTAACTGATGATACATATTACAGAATAAAAGCGACTGTTACAACGCTTGACCCGTCAAAGGATGCGGAGGCGTCGCTTTATACGGAAAGAAAGCATCCCATTTATACGAAAAAAACCATTGCCGCTGGTGAAGCCGTGACAACTGATTTTTCTGTAAGAGTAACTCCGATTTATTATGAAAAATCAGAGCCGAAGGGAACGATAAAAGATGAAATGGTAACAGTTGGCGTATTGGGCGAAAATACGGCGCTTGTGTCTGTTGTAATTCAGCAGGTTGAATCATTCCCAACATTGTGGGTACTCGGTGACTCAACGGTTACGGACGGTAACACAACGCTTCCGTTCTTCCCGCTCCAGAACTACACAGGCGTAGGCACAGGTCTTACAAAGTATTTAAGACGTGACTATGCAATGGTAAACGAGGGCGAGGGCGGACTTACTGCCGCGGATAACAGCCATTTTAACATGGTAAAGGACCGTATAAAGGCAGGCGACTATATGTATGTTGAATACGGTCATAACCATAAGTCGGATGGACCAACAGGCTATAAATCATGTCTTGACAAGTATTATAACGCGTGTCACGCTGTAGGCGCAAAGCTTATAATCGTCAGCCCCGTGCAGAGCGATAACGAGTGGGACGATACAAATAAGAGATGGAAGGACCGTTTCGGCGGAGAAACCAATTTTGCAGGCGTAGGTAAGGCGTGGGTTGCGGAAAAGGTTGCAGCAGGAGCGACGGACGTTGCGTTTGCAGACCTTACAAAAACAAGCGTTGCGTTTGTTGATAGGGTGACAGAGGACGGCGGTAATCTGAAGACAGCGGCTCAATTCTATTATCAGGTTCCCAAAGACGGCAGCGCGGATGTGTCGCATCCAAACGACACAGGCGCGGAAAACTTTGCTTATTGCTTCTTTGAGGCGGCAAAGGAAAATGAGGACGCAACACAACAGGCTGTTCTTGCAGACCTTTTGGCAAATATGACAGACGAAACACCAAATCTTGTACCTGCTGATGTGGTTGAGGGCGGACTTGGCAAATTGGCTTGGCCGCAGTATATTGTGCCGACTACGGAAAAGTATCCCGTAGTTATAAACAATGTTGAATTTAATGAGGACGGCACGGTTAAACAGGTTGACGTTGTAACGCGTGATGCTGAAATACCGTTTGCTACTTACGGAATTATAATTATTACAATATTTGATGAAACCGGCGCGGAAAAGGGTAAAATATATGCCGCTGACCAGGTTGATCACTCAACGGGTAAAGGACCGCAGACGGTAGTTAATTTCAGAGGCGATGTAACGCTTGGCGAGAATGACACATACAGCGCGGTTGTTGTTGAGGCTCTTGACTCCAATGACGGCTTGCAGGTTGTGGAAGGCGGAACGGTTTATTCGGCTGTCTACAAACCGACAGATATAGAAAAACTTCTCATTACAAACGAGGATAACACAGATATAGAAAAATTCGACTTCTTCGGCGCGACATACGGCGGAGATTCAGCGTCAAGCCTTGAAGCGTATAACGGCTGGACAAAGCGCGGAAGCGCGGGCATATCGCTTAAGCTAAACGAAACGAGTGACATGAAATATGTTGAGGTTTCGTCTGACGGCGCTAAGAACGGCGCGGCAAATCAGGGCTCGTTCTATGTTGCAAAGGACTTTATTACAGAAAAGGTAATGGACGGCGAAGAGGAAAAAGAAGTATTAACGGACATTGGAACAACGGGTAGATATGTTGTTTCGTTTGACGCAAAGTTCGTTTCGGGCGGCGGTCTTGAAGCGAGATTTGTAACAGGCAATTCCGACAAGGTTGCCTGGGGAACAGAAAGCATAACGCTGTTCACAATCGGCGAAAGCGGAGCTGTCACCGCAAACGGCAAGGCGGTTGGCACGGTTTCCGCGACTGAGTTCACAAATGTACAGTATATCCTTGATATGGATTTGGGTAAGGCTTATGCTACTGTAGGCGGCGGAGACGAAATAGAAGTTGACGTTCCGAATTATCAGACGGAGAGCCTGACAGTAAGCCCGTCAAAGCTTACAGGATTTATGTTCGGCGGAGATAAAAAGGCATTTACTGTTGACGTGGCAAATCTGACAGTAGGAAAGTTAAAGGATAAGCAGCTACCCGAATATACCGCGTCGGTAGAGGCTAAAAAGGGCAATGCTGAAACGACAATTACTGTAAATGCTGATAAGGCTTACGAAAAAGCGGCGCTTATCGCTGCGGAATATACAGACAACGGTGTTCTTGATAATATTGAAGTTACACCTGTTGACCTAACCGAGGGAACGAATACGTTCACTGCCGAAGCATCCGAAGGCGCGAAACTTATGCTGTGGGATAGCCTTGAAGGCATGAAACCGATAGCGTTCACTTCTGAAACTGTACCGGCTGTTGAGCGTGGAACAGTATGTATTGACGAAGCTGAAACTCTTGAAAAAGCGTCACAGCTTAACACGGTTATGACTGCAAAAGCAACGGCAAATCAGGGATTTGTATTCATGGGTTGGCTTGACGAAGACGGAACAAAGGTATCTGACGACGCTGAATACACATTCAGACTTCGCGGTAACAGGAAGCTTACCGCAAACTTCGTAAAAGAACCCGGTGTTGAGGACATAACAAACTACTCAATCACAGCGGACAGCACATTCATTAAATCCGCGGCAGGAACAACAACGACAATGAAGATAGTTGACCCTGTTGACGCGTCGGGCACACCTATGACTAAGGTGACAAACGCTGACGTAACATGGACGTCAAGCGATGAGAATGTAACTGTTGACGCAAACGGAGTTGTAACAATCGGCGCGGACTTTACAACAGACGGCGCTGACACGAAGGCTGTCACAATCACAGCCGAGCTTAACGGCATTACAAAGACATGCGTTATCACAACATATTCATACGCTTATTATGAAGGAATGGTTGACGGCGCGACAAACTTTGACGGTACGTTTATGAAGATTGCGAATAAGACCGCAATAGTATTCCCGGGCGCGTCCGCTACAAGTAAATATGCCATGACGGCTCCCGTTACTCTTGACAAGCCGACAACGATAACCTTTGACCATGTATGGTCGGGATCAAATACCTGCGGTCAGAAGAGAGAACTTCAATTCAAGAATTCGGACGATGTTACGATATTCTCAGTATATTATAACTGGACGGGACTTGAAAACGGTACAGCGTCTATAGGCGAGGCGGTTGCAAAGGATAAGTACACGACTGTTACGGCTGTTATTGACCCCGAAGCAAAGACTGTTACAGTTTCTGTTGACGGAAAAACAGACACGCTGACATGTACTTTGGCTGATGATGCTAAGGACATTGCGGGAATTGATTTCGTTTCCGCTTCAAGTGTGCCTGCTCCTGACCAGAGAGCGCTTGGTATTTCAAGCTTTAAGATAACACAGTAAAATATATTAAAACCACGAAAAGACCGCTTTGGCGGTCTTTTTGTTATGCAAAATATTCCTCTTTTTCCATTAAACAACATACCCAAAAAACATAAACTATTTTTGTGCAGTTTTAAGGGTTAAAATTTATTATTCATGTTGCACAAATTTGAAAAATGTGATACAATATATACCATGTAGACGAGTGTATATTGTGCAAGTTGACATAAAACAGCAAAATATTCGCCCGTGAAAAATAGGAGGCTCAGACATGAGTCTAAAGAGAAAGGGAGAGAAGAAATGAAAAGTAAAAAACTAATTTCATTACTTTGCGCGGCGGCTATGACAACCTCTGCATTCGCAGGACTTGTTACAACCGCAAGCGCAGCAGCAACACCGGTTTGGTCGTTTGACGGAAGCAGTACAGACGGCTGGAGCGGATCGGTTTCACCGACCGTTGCAACAGACGAGGGAAGCACAGACAGCTATCTTGATTTTCTGGCTGGAACGGGTACAAAGTGCAATGACGTAACATTTGCATTGCCGGCAGCAGCACAGTTATCAGATGATTATGTGCTTGAATATGACGTCAATATCCATACATCTAACGGTATGGGAAGATTATCACAGTACACACAGCTTGCATTTGCAGGCGCAAGCCCTGTACAGGATACACAGGTTTATAACGGTGCTGAGTATCTTGAAGCAGCTGCGGCAGTAAACCCTGACAGTGAGCATAGTTGGAACACATCAGAAGAAGCGGGTTGGGGCTATGCAGGCGATATCGTTTCGAGTTTGACAAGCAGAGTTGAGCTTCAGGGTAAAATGCTAATTAACTATGACGGAACAAAGGCTCCGAGCATGGAAGATGGCGACGCTCAGATTGGCGACTCGAAGTGGGTAAGAGTAAGAAATGAAGTAAAAGACGGCAAGGCAAAGGTTACAATCGCTGACTCAAACGGCACAATCGTTGACGGCGAGGAATTTGCTGTAAGCGCAACAAAGCTTACTCAGATTAAGATGGCATTCGGTCGTGCGGATACATCATACTTTATTCCGACAACTCCTGCAAATATAAAGCTTGACAACATTAAGGTTTATGATGGTATTGCAGGAACACCTGCATTCTCAACAGCAGACCTTCGTAAGTCAGCAGTTGTTGCAACACCTGTTCCGGCTCCTGAAAAGGTTGCAGGTTCGGCTCCGAAGTTCTACGCTCCTGAATCAGCAGAAAATCCGTATACAGCTGACTTCAACGGCGCAAGCGTAGGTACTCTTGGTTTTGTTGAAACAACAGCTACAGAGGCTAAAACTGTTGTAAACGGTATGAAGGTTCAGCTTGGTAACAGAGATACAGGCGAAGACCAGAAGACATATGCTTCAATCGTTAAGGTTGCAAACGGCGACAACGCGGTTAGACTAAGCGCTGATAAGTTCTCAACAAACGGCAGAGGTCCTGTTGTTTCACTTGACAATAACATTGATTTGTCAGATATGACAAGCGGTTCGGCTGTAATGTCATTTGCTGTTTATCTGTCAAAGACAGATTTAAATGGTATTGAAAGACTGTTCCTTTTGGATAACACAACAAATGTTGACGGTAACGGCTGTGCAAGAGACGTTGTGGCAGTTATCACAACAGAAGATATTCAGAATGAAGACGAGACATATAAGTACACAGCAGGTGATTCAAATATCGGTATTCATGTAGAGCCTGAAGCTTGGCATACAATTACAGTTGTTGCTACAGCAGGTGATTCACCCGCAAGAATATTTGTTGACGGAAAGTATAAGGATGAAGATGGAAGACTTGCTCCGGCTCTAAAGGTTGAGCAGGTTGGTACAGGCGAAGGCAACAAGAGTTATGTAACACATCTTCCGCTTTTAGCTATTGAAAATACAAAGGCATATTCAGATTCAGACGGATCAGGCGGTACAGGTTATTCAACAGCGTTGATTGATAATGTGCTTACATACTATGTTCAGGGTGATTTAGAGCCGAAAAACCTTCCTCAGACTGAGGGCGAGGATCCGACACCGACACCGACACCGGTACCGAAGCACAATGCAACAGTAGAGTGGGATAATACAGCAAAGAAGGCTACTATCACAGCGGCTGCTGATGAAACAGAAGCATTTGACGGCGTACTTATCCATGCTGCATATGACAGCAATAAAGTTCTTACATCAGTTAAGACATATGATGCTAAGAATATCACAACAGATGGTATTGAAGTAAGCATTCCTGATACAGACAAAGTATATACAGGCGATAAGCTAATGCTTTGGAACAATATCCAGGATATGGTTCCTTACGGAATGGCTGTAGTTGAAGCAGGTGAGGCTCCTGTTGTTAAGTACGGAGTAACAGTTGCGGCAACTGAAAACGGTACAGCAAAGGTTGATAAGGTAACAGCTGAAGCTGGCGAGGAAATCACAATCACAGCTACTCCTGCTGAGGGCTATGAGCTTGACACAATCACTGTTAAGGACGGTGACAACGGCGACGTTGCAGTAGCAGAAGGCAAGTTCACAATGCCTGCAAAGGACGTAACGGTAACAGTTACATTTAAGGAAATATATGTTGCTCCTGCAACATATACAATCGCAGGTACAGTTGATGCCGGTGTTCACAGAGTAAGACTTATTGATAAGGCTGACGAAACAAACGCTATAGAAGCAACAATAGCTGACGGTAAGGCTACAGCTACAGGCGTTAAGGCTGGTACATATACAATTAACGTAGGTTATAACGGCGGATATGAAGCCGACACAATTACTCCTGCAACAGGCGAAATCGAAGTTACAGCTGACAATGCTGAAGCATTTACTGTAGTATCAAAGGCTTCGGCTAAGCCTGCAATCACAGGTACAGTTACAATCACAGGTACACCTGCTGTAGGCGAAACTCTTACAGCAACAGTTGAGGGTATTAACGATGGTGAAACACCTGTGTATGAGTGGAGAGCAAAGGCAGCAGGCTCAGAGGCTTTCGTAGCAATCGAAGGCGCAACAGCTTCAACATTGGCTCTTACTTCTGCAATGAAGGGCGCTCAGATTAAGGTTATTGTTAAGTCAGAGGGTACATCAGGTCAGCTTGACTCAGACCCGACAGCGGCTGTTGCAGGCGTAAAGAGCGTTGTAACAGTTGCGGCTGCAACAAACGGTACTGTTAAGGTTATGAACGGCGAAACTGAAGTTACAGAAGCAGTTCTTGAGGATACATCACTTAAGGTTGTTGCAACTCCTGACGCAGGTTACGCTGTAAAGACAATCACAGTTGCTCCTACAACAGAGGGAAGCACAACAACAGTAACAGTTACAGACGGCGCGTTCACAATGCCTGCTGAACCTGTAACAGTAACAGTTGAATTTGAATATACAGGTAAGGTTACAATCGTTCCTGACGCTACTTATGTAAATGTTAAGAACGAGGAAACATCTGCTGTAAACCATATTGGTGATACTCCGCTTTTGGTTGGTAACGCTAAATTAGAGAATGGTAAAATAGTAACATCAAACAATCAGTATGATGAATCATCTACAGCTTTGATTTTCTCAATAGATGCTTCAGATTATATCGGTAAGATTGAAAGCGCTAAGCTGAAGTTTAACGCGACAACTCAGGGCGGAAACAACACATACTTCAGATGGTGGGGTAAGTTTGCTAACTACATTGATTTTGACGCTGTAGGCGAGGCAGGTATCACAGGCGCTAATCTTGAAACACTTGGCGGAACTGCTACTCAGATACACGATGAGGGTAACAATCAGTGGACATACGGAACAACTAAGAATCAGACAACTCCTATTGAGATTGATATTACAGACGCTCTAAAGGAAATTACAACAGGTAAGGTTACAATGTATCTTTTGGTAGGTACAGGAAGAATGACAGAAGTTGCTGACTTAAAAGTTGATATTCAGGCTTCTGAAACAGCTAAGGAAATGGCAACAGTTAATGTTCATACAGTATATGCGGACGAAAACGGCGCAATTGAAGTAGGCGCAAACAAGTACACAGAATTCGGCACAGCTAAGTCTAAGACTATGTACGCAGGTGATAAGTACATAGCAGGACATACAGCAGTTATTGACGATAACACAAAGACAACAAGATATGATTATGTTTCAGGTGATGATGAAATAACAGCAGCTGCAGGTACTAATGAAATTTATCTTGTATATACAAAGACAGATTATCAGACAGTAACATTCACAGCTAAGATTGGCGAAACCGTAACAGCAGGTGTTCCGATTAAGATTAATGGTACACCGACTGTTGTTGGCACAGCTATGACAGAAACAACTATCACAACTGCTGATGGAACGGCAGAAGGCTCAACAGCAGGTGTTGTCACAATCAAGCTTCTTCCGGGCACATATAATTACTCGGTAGACGCTACAGCAACATATCTTGCAGTAGATGCTACAAACTTTACAGTAGCAAATGAAGCTCTTCCTGTTGATGTTGTCTTGACAGCTAACCAAAAGGCTTCCGCAACTCTAAAGGTTGTATATACAACAGATGGAACAGAAGAAGGTAAGGTTGGTGAAGCAACTGTATATAATGAAGAGGCTAATAAGTTTGAAGATGATGTAGTATCAGCTGATGACCTTGCTTCATACAGAATAGTTTCAAAGATTGCAAATGCAGAAGGACTATATGGTCTGTATACTTACACATCAGGTGGTGATCAGGCTGTAACTCTTATAGGCGGAGAAAATGTTGTCTATATTACAGTTACAGCTTCAGAGGATACAAGATTATTCAATGTATATGAAGATTTAGAGGACGGTAAAAGTGTATTTGTAAATACAGACAGAGGTGCTGTAAGTGTTGCTACTGATGATACGTTATCATCAAAGGTTCAGGTATTTACAGGTGCAGGCAATACTCAGAATGGATTTGGATTTAATAAAATGACACTTCCTGCAATTACAAAGCCGGTTGTAACTATTGACCTTGATTATTATAATAATGAGAGAGGTACGCTGACTATCGGTTCTGCAACAAGAGCAACCACTAAGGGCAACGCTGCAAAGAATAGCTACGGTGACGGTGCAGGCGCTATGTTTAATATTGGTATAACTGAAAACAATAAGAATTCCAGAATACAGGGTGACATAACAGGCGCTCAATCGGCAGTTGTAGGTAAGTGGATGCATGTACATGTTGTAATTAATACAACAACAAAGAAGGTATCATATGTTATAACTAATAAAGCTGATAATACGGAAATAGCATCTGCTACAGATGTTAATTATGTTGATACTACTGTAGAAGGTACAGTAGGTCAGATAGATGTATTTGGTTACATCAATAACGGTACTCAGAAGATTGATAATGTATTTATAACAAGTGCAGATGCTGAATAATTCGGTTTAATACACAAAAAAGGAACGGCAGTGCCGTTCCTTTTTTTGTCCATATTACAACCATACTCCATCAAAGTATATACGTTTTTGCAGTTAAATTACAAATATTTCAGTATTTATTCGTAAAATGTAATCAATATGTAATAAAATTATGAAAATTGCTTGCATTTGACCACAATATATAGTATAATAAATAAGATATTTGAAAAATTCGGAGGGGTGTCAATGTACTGCAAAAATTGTGGCAGACAACTTAAGGAAGGCATGCGTTTTTGTGACAGATGCGGTCAATCCGTTAGAAAAAATAAACAGACAGGTAAGGTTACAAAGCGTCAGGAAATAGAAGAACTTAAAGAAGAGCGATTAAATCGCAAGAAGCGTTTGGAGGAGAAAGAAGCCAAACAAGCGTTGAGTAAGCAGAGGAAAAAGCGTAAAAATAAAGGCGGCAACACAGCAATCTTTATCATTATAATAGCGCTTATTGCGGTAGCCGCATTTATATTAGGATATCAATTTATTGGTTCTGACAGTAGTAATTCGGATTCAGACACGGGAAATCAGTTGGTGCAGAACAATAAATCCACATCAAAACCCAATACGGCGGCTGCAGATGTGACAAAGTCAAAAAACGGATATTCGTCAATATCAATAGGGAATTTGACATGTCCATACCCAACGGATTTCCGTTCAAACACCACTTCAAATTATGAAAAGCTTAATTTAACCGATCCTTTGGGCGGGGCAACTATGGTGGTATCTCAGGATGGTAAAACTGACGAGCCTAAAAATCTTATGCGTGATTATTTGAATGAGATTGGCGGAACTGTTGCTGATGGTGATTCACATGCCGGAAGCGATTGGTATACTATAACTATAAACACAGGTGATAAGGTTCATCACAGAAAATGTATTGTGAGAAATGGCATCGCTGTTTATTATGATTTTGTGTATAACCGTGGTTCTTCATCTGAATCAAAGTACAAGGAATACATAGATTATATTGATTCAAATTTTAAATAATTGCTTACTTTATATATTTTACAGCGGCGCATATTGCAATAATTACAGCGGCGCATATAATAATTTTTATTAGCTTATTTTTGCGGCGGGCAGTCCTTACGGATTGTCCGCCGTTTATTTTGTCTATATATTTGCTTACTATCATTTCCGCGTCTTCAATGGCTTTTCCTTCAAGGCGCGGATTATAGTCCTTTAAAACAACTATAGCCTGGCTTACATATGGGGATGAAAAGTTATTAAGTATTACAACTTTTTTTGTTAATTCTTTCATATTTAGCACCATTTCTTCCTTTCAATGACAAAGCGGTAAAAGTCACTTTGCCAAATGCTATTTCATTACCTATTATTTCCGCCATCATATTTATGTATACATAGTTTATATTGATATAATCAATATGTTTGGCAGTTTGCGGAATGTTCGTTATTTTGCCATATATTGCCATGATATTGATAGAACAGATGGTTAAATTGCAACAAATGAAACTATTTTGTAATCAAAACGTAATAAAATATTGACATTGTAACAATTTTGTAGTATACTACACTGTAAGGCAATGAAAGGGGTTTTACTTTTTATGACAATTCAGGAAAAAGAGAAGCTTGAATTGCTTCAGCAAATGCGCCGAAGACGCGAGGAAAAGAAGAAAGCGAAATTACGCGCAAAACGCAGAAGAAGAATGGCATTGCTCGTTGTGGCGGCGCTAATCACTTCAATTATGCTTGGCACTATATATAGCGCGTCCGCCAAAGAAATTACAATAACGGAAATAGATGAATTTACCGGTATTAACGAGTCAAAAACTGTAAAAACACGAAATGATAAAGTCGAGGAGGTTCTTGAAGAGCATGGAGTCAGCGTAGGCGAAAATGACAAGCTGAATGTTCCTGCTCAAAAGCCTGTGAATGACAATGAAGATATTATAGTAAAGCGCGGCAAGAAGATAACAATTAAAGCCGGTGATTATGAAGAGGTTGTAACCGTGACAAAGGCGGATGTTAAAGACGCGCTCGTGGAAGCCGGATATATACCCGGTGAATATGACCGCATTTCTACGGATGACCATGAAATTAACGACGGTGATATTATTGAACTTGTATCGGTTAGTATCACAAATGAGACGACAGACGAGACAGTGGAACATGGTATTGAGTATGTAGATGATTCATCTTTGCCTAATGGTGAAGAAAGAATTGTTGATGAGGGTGAGAACGGTGTCAAGCAAGCGGTTTATAAGATTACATATCAGAATGGCGAGGAGGTCGCTCGCGAGATTGTAAGCGAGACGGTAATAGTCGAGCCGAGGAATAAGGTTATTGCAAAAGGGACATTGGTACCGACACCCATGCCTACTCCAGTCAAACCAACCGGAGGCTTTTTGTCTTCGTCAAAGTCCAAGGTGGACGATAATGGAGGCAGTGTAAATGGTTATAAGTATAAAAAAAGAATCATTATGACCGCTACCGCGTATAGCAGTTCGCCCGCCGAAAACGGGGGATATGCCGTTTCATCAATGGGCACTCCGCTCAGATACGGAATAGTGGCGGTAGATCCTGATGTTGTTCCGTTGGGTTCAAAGGTGTATGTAACATCGGCAGATGGTTCATGGTCTTATGGAGTGGCAAGCGCTGAAGATACCGGCGGCGCCGTGAAAGGTAATAGGATTGATTTGTGTTATGGCGATAATGCCGGCGCTTTCGGTAGAAGAAGCTGCGTTGTGTATATTCTTGAATAGTAAAAATGACTGAAATCTTTGATTTCAGTCATTTTTGAGTCTTTTTGTCAAGGTGGCTATGTAGTAAAATGCTCCGTTCTTGGCTGTTCACATACAAATGATTTTTCTTTTCTCTCATTCATATCACCGTTCTTCATGTTTCTGTTATAATGATATTCTATCATATAAACAGTATCAACATTATACAGCAGAGGTAACACATTTATCATCATTCTATAATTACCTTATCAATCAATAAATCATTTATGGCTTTTTCCGCTTTACTTTTTATAATTCTAACATTTTTAAAACGATGCAGATTCTCTGTATGCCACTGATATATATTGGTGTCTTTTACTATCTGTTCTTCATCCTCCGAAAATTCTGTAAGTAAGAATTGTAAATATTATCTAAAATAATTTCTTTTACCTGTGCGATACATAAACTGCTGACTTTCAATCCACTATGCTCCAACACATAATTTTTAATCTCCTCATAGGTTACCTTGATCTCCGCAGCCGTCAAATCAAGTTAGTCCATCTGAAGCTCAATCTCGATATGTTGGTCTGAATGAAGTTTGGACAATAAACATACCGTCTCCACATGAGCTGTATGGGGAAACAGGTCAAAGCCTTGTGCAGCGGTTAGGGAGTAACCGTTATCCGCCAAAAAACGCGCGTCACGCGCCAGTGTGGCAGGATTGCAGGACACATATACTATTTTCTGTGGATTTGCCCGCACGATAGCGCTCAAAGTGGCTTTATCGCTGCCTTTACGTGGTGGGTCAAGTATGACCACATCAGGGGTTTCGCCCTGATTTATAAGTTTGGGTACAATATTTTCCGCGCTGTCAGCGTAAAAAACAGTATTTTGTATATTGTTATTAAACGCGTTTTTTCGCGCGTCTTCAATGGCTCTTTCGACTATTTCCACACCAATTACACTTTTCGCTTTTTTTGCGGCGCAGAGAGAAATTGTTCCTATGCCGCAGTATATATCCATAACGTTCTGACTTTTATCTAAATCTGCAAATTCGAGGGCCTTTTTATAAAGCTTTTCTGTCTGTGCCGGATTAATCTGAAAGAAACTTTGCGGGGATATTGTAAATTCAATACCAAGCAGAGAATCGGATATTTCGTCTTTTCCCCAAAGAGTTACATTGTTCTCGGAAATAGCAAAATTATTTTTTTCTGTATTTATATTGAGAATTATACTTGAAATCCTATCAGAAACCTTTATCAGCTTGTCAATCAATTTTTCTGCCGCGGGAAGCGATACCGTGCTTGCGCATATAACAGCCATTATTTCTCCTGTTTTAAGCGATGTTCTTGTAAAAACGCGGCGGATTATGCCCGAATGAGTTTTTTCGTCATATGCACTGACATTGTTTTCCGTCATGTACTCAATAACAGCGTTATTTATTGATTTATTCATCGCATCTCCCAACAAACAGTCAGAAAGAGGTATAATGTCATGTGTTTTCGGAGCGTAAAATCCGAATACGGTCCTATTTTTGCAGTATCCAATAGGAAATACCATTTTATTTCTGTAACGATTTGTGTTTTCCGCTCCTGTCATATTATTTAAAGTGAAATTGCCGAATTTGCCGATTCTGCGAATAGCGTTTTCAATTATGCTCCTTTTGATTTCAAGCTGCGTATCGTAATTTATGTGGCGGAGTTGGCACCCTCCGCAAAGATTGTAGTGTTCGCAGTCAATATCACGTCGATTGGCGGAAGGGGAAATTATCTCGATAACACTGCCTGTCGCAAAACGTTTTTTCACATCGTCAATTCGTATTTTTATTTTGTCTCCGATTGATGTCTGAGGTATAAAGACAGTAAAACCGTCTATATGCGCGACGCCGCTGCCGTCGGACGAAACCGAGTTAATCAGGACGGTGTATTCTTTATTTTTTTCGACGGGAATCATGGCGCGCCTTCTTTCTGAATGGAATTTATTACAATATGATTTTGTAAATAATATAAGATTATTATAACATAAAAGAAGTAAATTGTAAATTGCGGATTAAAGGATATGCTAAATGGTTTTGGAACAATAATTTTCTGCAAAAGCATACATACTAAGTCAAAGGAGATGAATGTATGAAATACGGATTGGTTCTTGGCGGAGGCGGAGCACGCGGCGCGTATCATATCGGAGTTTGGAAGGCATTAAGGGAATTGAAGATTGAAATATCTGCTGTTTCAGGAACATCTATAGGCGCGCTTAACGGCGCGCTGATAGCCCAGGGAGAGTATGAGGCGGCGCAAAATCTATGGAGAGAAATTTCCATTGATAAAGTGGTAGGATTGCCGGACAATATGAAAGATAACGACAATTTATTCCAAATAAAGAACCTGAAAAAAATCGCGGAACATATATGCAAAAGCGGAGGACTTAATATGTCTCCGCTGGAGGAGTTGTTAAAGTCTTTAATTGATGAAGACAAGATACGCCGTTCTCCTATAGAATTGGGAATAACGGCTTTTTCACTTACTGACAAGAAGGAAATATATAAATTTATCAGTGAAATTCCGCGCGGCAAGCTTACAGATTATCTTATGGCAAGCGTGTGTCTTGTGGGGTTTGGTGTCAGAGAAATCAGTTCGGAAAGATTAATAGACGGCGGTATGGCAAACAATATGCCGGTAAATATGATGCTTGACAGGGATATTGACGATATAATAGCGGTTAATGTGCACGGAATAGGAGCGTACAGACATTTTAATCTTAGCGGCAGAAATGTTATAAATATACGTTGTGAAAGTCCGCAAAACGGCATTATGGAGTTTGACGGAGAATGTATAGCGAAAAGTATAGAGGAGGGCTATATAGGATGTTTGAAGGCGTTTGGAAGGCTTGAGGGAGAACTCTACAGCTTTTATACAGAAGACTATCATAAAGCGCGCGGCGCTTATTCGGCGGATATTGTGGCGGGGATAGAATACGCGGCAAATATATTTGATATTTACAGACTAAAGATATATACTTTTAAAGAGTTAGTGAGTCTTATTGAAAAAGAATATTATAAATGCGCAAAACGAAGCGAATATGGAATTGACGAGAATATATCCGATAAAATAAAAAATTTTGATGACAATATATGCCTTGTATGGCTTATAAAGATTCTAAAAAACGGC
Organism: uncultured Clostridia bacterium; assembly: GCA_910585485.1. GTDB lineage: Bacteria > Bacillota > Clostridia > UBA1381 > UBA1381 > Hominilimicola. Next base: position 43,372 of record CAJUEZ010000009.1, on the reverse strand, counting down.
AAAAGTGACTTTTTATATAAAAAAATACCATATTCAGGCAGGATTTATAACGCGGCTTCCGCGGTTTTATATTTTTTAAAGGGTAAAAATGGCGCAGAGTATTGTATTTAGTCGAAAAAAATTATATAATATAAATATCTACAAATATATTTTGCATATTAAGGGGAAAATATCAGATGAAGAAATTCTTTATCATATTAGGATGCATAGCTGTCATGGTGTTTGCGGGTATCGGAATAAAATATGTCATGACTCCTGTCAACAGTCAAAAGCTTGAATACACAGTGCAGGAGGATTTGGAAAGTTCAAAGGGAATCATAATAAGAGACGAATGGGTTATGTATTCCAGAAGCGCCGGAACGATGTACAGTCCCTTAAAGGACGGTGAACGCGTGTCAAAGGACAGTATTACAGGCATGTTTTTTTATGGAGATGTCGATGATGATAAAATAAACGAGTTAACTGTCACGGACAGAGAAATATCTGACGCTGTCTCATATGAAAGCGGCTCTCAAATACAGGACAATGACGCGAGCAATTTGGAAAACAACATATATAAGCTTGAAAATAATATAAAAAACGCGGCTGCCGCGAATGATATACGCGCAATTTCACGTTATAAAGAAGACATAAACAGTCTGAGACAAAATAATTCTCTTTCCGGCAAAAACTCGCCCGAGGAACTTGAAAATAGACGCAACAGCATAATAAACAGTATCGGAATCAATAAGGATGACATAACAGCGCAGATTTCCGGAGTTTATACAACATATATAGACGGGTATGAAAACACGTTGAAAACAGAGAATATTGAAAATTATACTGTGAATGATTTTGCGGAGATTCCGCAATCGTTTCAGAATATAAAAGTTGAACACAAAGTTGATGTTGGAAATCCAATTTGCAAAATCGTAAATAATCATGTATGGTATGTTATGATTGAGGTGTCGGCGGAAACTATGAAAAACCGCCGTGAGGGAGACAGCGTTAAGGTTAGGTTTAATAATTCCGAGAGAGAATCCGCAAATGGAAGTATAGTAAATATTTCTGATGAGGAAAACGACAAACTGATTGTCACTGTAAAGTCGTCGGATTATATTGAAAGCGTGTTTTCTTATAGGATTATGGATGTCGATCTCATTTTTAAAAGTTATGAGGGTTACAAAGTACCCATTCACTCAATAAGAACAGAAGAGAACGGAAAGCAAAAGATAATAGGTATAAATGCCGGAGGGCAGTATAACTGCTATTGTGAGATTTTGTTTACAAATACGGATGAAGGCTATGCCATAGTGGAATCAGCGGAAAACTCGGAGCATAAAATTTCACAGATGGAGAGGATATTAGTCGGAGAAAGGTAGGATTTGGATTAATTATGATAAGGGAGAATCTTGAAGAGGTTGAAAGAAAAATAACAGCCGCCGCAATCAAAAGCGGAAGAAGCCGTGAAGATATAAAACTTATCGCGGTGACAAAAACACACGGCGCGGACATTATGAATGAAGCGATACGGCTTGGAGTTACCGATATAGGCGAAAATAAGCCGCAGGAGGTAAGAGATAAGTTTGAGCATGTTTTGCCCGCCAAATGGCATCTGATAGGTCATTTACAGACTAATAAGGTTAAATATGTTATAGATAAGGTGTGCCTTATCCATTCCGTTGACTCGATAAAGTTGATGGACGAGATTGAGCGTCAGGCCCAAAAGCACAATCTTGTTATGGATGTGCTTATTCAGGTAAATATTTCCGGCGAGGAGACAAAGTCGGGAATAAAGAAGGAAGAATTGGAGGATTTACTCCTGCATGCGGGAAAACTTGAGCATGTAAAAGTAAAAGGACTTATGACTATTGCACCCAAAACTGACAATTCTGTTACAAATATATTACATTTTGACAACATGCGACGACTTTTTATTGACATACAGCAAAAAAAATACGATAATGTTAATATGGTATACTTGTCAATGGGTATGAGTGGGGATTTTGAAACTGCCATTGAATGCGGAGCCAATATGGTTCGCGTAGGCAGCGCCATATTCGGTGAAAGAAATTATTCTCAAAAATAATATTTAGAAAGGGAACAGAAAATGGGATTTTTAAATGCGGTAAAAAACTTTATAGGCATTGAAACAGAAGACGATTATTATGATGATGAATATTATGATGAGGAGAATGAGCTGGATGACGAGCCTCAAATAAAGAAAACATCAGCATTTTCACGAAAAAATTCTTCAAAGGTTGTTCCGATTAATCCCGGGGCATCATCAAGAATAAGAATAATGAAGCCGTCAGAATTTGATGATTCAACAGGCATTGCCGATGAGATTAAGGGTGGCAGACTGGTTATTTTTGATGTTGGTAATCTTGACGCGACAGAGGCAAGAAGAGTCGTTGATTTCGTATCGGGAGCCGCTTATGGTTTGAGCGGAAACGTAAGACGAGTTTCAGGCGGGATTTTTGTTGCGGCGCCAAGGAATATAGATATAACCGGCGATAATCTTAAAGAGCATACAAGATCGACTTTTGATTGGAACATGTAAAAAATAATCATTGGGTGGTAAAATTTTTACCACCCTTTTGTGTATGAGGTGAACATGGATACTGGCTCAAAACTGTTAATTGCGAAAACCGGTGATTTATTCTCTTTGTGTGATAAAAGATGCGAGGCTAATTTTTCCTCCTTTCTTGACGGCGGCGAAATTGCCGTTATAGAGGATGAGTTTCATATTCCGTATGGATATAATACGATGTTTTTTGGGGGCTACAAAGATGCGGAGCGAAAAATTTTCGGTGTCTTTCCTGATTGGCAGGAGGCGGCGGAAGAGGATTTTCCTATAAGCGTTATAAGGTTTGACGCTCCTAAATTCCGTTCGCTCTCTCACAGGGATTATCTTGGGACGATGATGTCGCTTGGTATTGACAGGAGCAAAACGGGGGATATATTACCCGACTCTGAGGGCGCTTATGTATTTGTCAGCAGCGATATTGCGGATTACATTGTAAGAAATATGAAAAAAATAGCAAACACGGGCGTTAAGGGGCATATAGTGAATATCGGAGAAGTTGTTTTGCCTAAGGCTGAAACGGTTGAAAAGATGTGCGTGTGCGCGTCTCTTAGGCTTGACGCGGTAATTGCGGCGGCATTAAATATTTCAAGGACAAATGCCGAAAAGCTTATAAAGGAAGGATATGTCAAAGTAAGTCACAGGGGAACGACTGACAGGTCGGGTCAGGTTGAGGTAGGCAGTCTTATATCCGTAAGGAATTACGGACGGTTCATTTTAAAGGACACAGGTAATAATACCAGAAAAGGCAGACTGCATATAACTATAGAAAAATTTGTATAAGGAGGACGGCAATGTGCTAAGACCGATTGATATTCAGAATAAGGAATTTGAGAAAAAAATTAAGGGTTATAGCTGTGACGAGGTGGATGATTTTCTTGATATGGTAATACAGGATTATGAACTTTTATTCAAGGAGAATCAAACTCTTAAAAATAAAATAGGCTTGCTCACCGAAACGGTAGACAGGTATAAGCAGCTTGAAAGCACTATGGAGAAATCGGTGGATATGGCGCGTCAGGCGGCTGAGGATGTGCGGCGCAATGCGGAGGCGGAAGCGAATACGATAATCAGTAAGGCTAAGATAGACGCGTCCTTTGTCGCGAGACAAATAGATGAGGAACACTCTAAGCGCCATCAGGAGATGATTGCGCTCAGAAATGAGATTGACCAATATAAAGCAAGATTCAGGGCGCATTGCGAGAGCATGCTGAAAATGCTTGATAATATGAATTGAGTTATTTTCGGGAATAAATTAGAAAAAAATACTTGACAATAGGAAATAAAATCTATATAATAGATGAGGTGTCTATTTTTAAGCGGCATAGCGCCGTATCGTATAAAATAGGAATAAAGACGGCTGATTGGGGCCGGAAAATAGCAGAGGAGGTGCTGTAACAATGAAAATGACATTTCAGCCGAAGAAGCGTCAGAGAGCAAAGGAACATGGTTTCAGAAAGAGAATGTCTACTAAGTCAGGAAGAAAGATTCTTGCAAGCAGAAGACAGAAGGGCAGAAAGAAGTTATCTGCGTAATAGATGAAAGTTTTTTGGCAGGAAGTGAGGAGGGAACTCTTTGCTTGCTGCCTTTTTCATGGAGTGAGGTTTGGATTTTATGAAAAACACTCAAAGTTTAAAACTCAACAAGGATTTCAGACGCGCGTACAGGAGCGATAATTTTGTCGGAGGATATACTGTGGTTTACGCTAAAAAGAACAGGTATTCATTTAACCGCCTTGGACTTACAGTTGGCAAATCTGTCGGCAAAGCGGTGGCGCGAAATCGTTTGAAACGCCTTATGCGCGAAAGCTACCGCCTTATGGAGGGGGATATAAAAACAGGCTATGATTTTATCATTGTCGCCCGAAACAGGGCTGTGGGAAAATCTCAGCCGCAGATTCAACGAGATATTGACTATGCGTTAAAGCATCTTGATTTGAAGATGTAACCGCGTATTTTGTGTCTTAGAGGGTTTTAAAATGAAAAAAATATTAATCGCTATGATTGATTTTTACAGACACCATATTTCACCGTATAAAGGCGGGAGTTGCTGCCGGTTTATCCCGACCTGTTCACAGTATGCGAAAGAAGCAGTGGAGAGATACGGTGCGGTGCGAGGAACATATCTTGCCGCGCGGAGGATTTTAAAATGCCATCCGTTTCATGAAGGCGGTTATGACCCCGTTCCCGACAAACAAAACGGTAGCGGAGAGGAAAAGTAAAACATATGTTTGAAGTTTGTATAACGAGACCTTTGGGCTGGATTATTCAGCTGATATACAATTTGGTCTCAAACTATGGTCTTGCGATAATTCTTTTCACGATAATAGTAAAGCTTATACTTTTACCGCTTACTATACGCTCGCAGAGGGCCATGAGAAAAACACAGAAAATTCAGCCGCTTTTGGCTGAAATACAGCAGAAATATGCGAATGATAAGGAAAAATTACAGCGTGAAATGACAAAGCTGTACAAAGAGAATAACGTCAGCATGACGGGCGGATGTCTGCCGATGCTTTTGCAGTTCCCGATTCTTATCGGTTTGTATCAGGTTATTCAGAAGCCGCTTTCATATATTGTGGGTGTAAACTGGAGCCTGGAATCAGTTACCAATGAAATAATACGTTTGCGTGACGCTGTAGGAGCCGCGGCGGGAAATTTAGCCGGTCAGGCGGCGGATATGATTCAGAAATCGGGACAGCTTCAGCTTTCACAGTGGGCGTCTCATGTAGGGACAAGCGGAACAGCGTTGGAAGGTGTTTCCGGCGGAGTTCACCCTTGGGCGCTGAACTTTAACTTCATGGGTCTTGACCTTTCGCACGCGCCTTCGACAGCACTTGGAAACATTTTCAGAGGGGATTTTTCAGATGTTGCCGTTATAGCACTGCTTTTGATACCGGTTATAGCTGTTGTTGCGTCAATTTTTTCAACAAAGATTACTCAAATGCAGTCCGGACAAAAAAATGACGATAATAATCAGGCGGCTCAGATGTCTAAATCAATGAACTTTATTATGCCGTTGATGACAGCGTTTTTCACTGTTACTTTGCCGGCCGGTCTTGGACTTTATTGGATAATCAGTTCTGTTGTGCAAATCGTTCAGCAGATAGCAATCAACTATTTTTTAGAGAGGAAAGGGGAGGAAATCGTTGTCAGAATTCCTGAGAAAAAAATTAAGCACGGAAAAAAGCGCAAAAAGTAAAGAGGACGCTATAGAAGCGGCTTTAAAGGAACTTGAAACGTCTCGTGAGGATGTTGAAATAGAAGTAATAGATGAAGGATCAAAAGGTTTCTTGGGTCTTGGCGCAAGGGACGCGAGAGTCAAGGTTACCTTGAAGAATGCCGCAGAGAAGAATGAAAAAGCAGCGGTTAAAGAATCAAAGCCTTCTGTAAAGGAAAAGAGCACAAGGGCGAAAAATGCGGTTAAAAAAGAATCGCTTGGCGCGCCGGAAGAGGACGCGAAGAAATTTTTGGGCGATATTTTCAGCGCGATGAATCTTGACGTAAGTATAGACGCTAAGATGGAGGATGAGACTATATCGATCGACCTTTCAGGCGAAAATATGGGTATAGTAATAGGTAAGAGAGGAGATACTCTTGACAGTCTTCAGTATCTGACATCGCTTGTTGTCAATCAGCGCAGTGATGATTATATTAAAGTTTCAATCGATACGGAGAATTACAGAGAAAAGCGTACTGAGGCATTGCTTGCTCTTTCAGCGCGCTTGGCGGATAAGGTTGCAAAAACCGGCAAGAAGTTCACTCTTGAGCCGATGAATCCATACGAGAGAAGGATAATACATTCAACTTTGCAGGACAGCGAAACAGTTACAACTTATTCAGTAGGCTCAGAACCTTATCGTAAAGTTGTTATCGCTCCAAAAAATGCAAAGCCTTATAAAAAAGGCGGATATAAGAAGAGAAATTCAAAACCGCGTGAACAAAGCAAGCCGATAGCTGAAAAAACGGGTAGTTATACAACAACCTATAAAGCGGATTTTAAACCGCAGCAGCATAAGGCGGAATATAAGAATTTTGAGGATTATCTTGCTGCACACAGTGAGAATCAGGATAATGAATAATTTAATGCACCCCTGAGCGGGGTGCATTTTTTCATGGAATGTCTGACAATAAAATGGTTTTCACTTTATAAAATCTTTTCACTTATAGTGCCCAGGCGATACGCTTTAATAAGTTCTTTTAAATCCGCTATGTTTTCTTTTAGCTTCTTTCCGTTATCCGTATCGCCGACAAGTATTCTGTTAAAGGCATGTTCAACCGCAACTTGATTTGAAACAATATCACGGTCATCGTAAATAACTTGTTCAGCGCGTTCAAACGGCTCATGAGCGGTCAGAGTAAGCCCGTATGAATTGTATGTGAGCGTGTATCCGGCGATGCCGGTAAGCTTATGATAGGCTTTTGAAAATCCTCCGTCTATCATTATTACTTTTCCGCCGCATTTAAGCGGATTTTCGCCTTCGCTCTGATGTACCGGAACGTGTCCGTTTATAATATGACCTGTTTTGTCAAGACCAAATTCAGATAGTATTTTATCCGCGATTTCCTCTTTGTCTATCAGATAATAATACGCGTTTTTTTCTTCATGATGAGTTGATTTGTCCTCGATAAAGTATCTTTCAAACGTAGTCATTTTATCGCGTCCGAAAAGAGGTGAAACGGGACCGTTCCACAGGTACCAAAGTATGTCGCCGCCGCGGATGCGTTCCTTTTTGTCAAGAGACATAAGCGCTTTTCGCGCGTTTGATTCAAGAATATTATAAAGCTTTATACCGCTGTATAATTTGCCGTCCACCATTACTTCCCGAAAACTGCCGTCACTGTTCATCGGCACACATCCGTGAAAGAGAAGATTGCCGTTATACACTTTGTATAAGCTGCCTTTTTTCATGAGCAGATTTGTATGCCGCTGTAATTTTTCGCAGCGTGTAAACACAGTTCTGAGTTTTTCCATCACTTCTTTTTCGCGCTCGTTAAGCTCGTAGGGATTTTTAGGGTCAATGGTCGGGAAATTCATGTCTTTCATTGGATATGTTTTGCTGTCAATCTCGACTGTGCCGTTTTTGAAGTCGATTCTGTGAAGAAGACGGCGGTTGTCCATATTAAATTCCGGATATTTTGCTATTAGCTGCCCTTCAAGCTTGAACTGAATAACAGCGATAGCCTTATGCATTTTCATTTCAAGTTCATTATCCGTGTCACTTGTTTTTCTGAGATGTTTTATTTTGAAGCAATTACAGTCGTCATCAGCGTATGTGTTCATCGCAAACGAGGCGAGAGGAACCATGTTAATGCCGTATCCGTCTTCCAGAACATCTATATTTCCGTAAAGTATACTGTTTCTGATGATATTTGCAATACATGCGGTATTTCCCGCCGCGCTGCCCATCCACATAACATCGTGATTGCCCCACTGAATGTCGAGCGAATGGTAATTGCAAAGCTTATCCATTATATTGTGAGCGCCGTTGCCGCGGTCGTATATATCGCCGAGTATATGCAGGTGATCGACTACAAGACGCTGTATCAACTCCGACATTGCCACTATGAATTTATCCGCGCTTCCAACCTCCAGTATGGTGTTTACGATGCCGTCAAAATAAGCTCCGCGGTTAAGAACTTCGGGTTTTTCCGTTATAAGTTCTTCTATTACGTAAGCGTATGCCGGAGGCAGCGCTTTTCTTACTTTTGAACGCGTATATTTTGAGGATACTACCTTGCATATTTCAATAAGCCTGTACAGCGTAATCTTATACCAGTTTTCGGTATCCTGTTCAAGTGTTTTCAGATAATCGATTTTTTGACGGGGATAGTATATAAGCGACGCAAGTTCACGCTTGTCTTTTTGGCTTAAAGTGTGCCCGAATACATCGTCAATTTTTTTTCGTACCGCTCCGGAACCATTTCTGAGCACATGTGAAAAAGCGGCGTATTCGCCGTGAAGATCGGAGAGAAAATGTTCTGTTCCCTTCGGAAGATTCAAAATGGATTGAAGATTTATTATTTCCGTGGATGCCTTGTCTATGGTGGGATATATTTCAGACAGGCGTTCGAGGTATCGTACAAATTCAGTTTTCATGGCTTTTCTCCTATTTTATCACTAAAATCTACTTTGAATTAAGAAATTTTGCCTTATAAGTATATTATACAATGGCAGTTAATTTTTGTCAATTTAATATGCGATGTTCAAAAGTAAAATGAAACATGAGATTTAGAGAGTATAAATGAGTATAAAAGAGAAAAAAAGAGTTTTGCAAATGATTTATTAAAAAGTTTAAAAAAAGTGTTGACAACAAAGGGAAAAGATAGTAAAATAGCCGTTGTGAGTTAAAGCGACAGGCTTTGACCGTTTTGAGATAAAATAATAGGAGGAATACTACTATGAATTCAAGCTATTTGCAGAAGCCACAAGAAGTTGAAAGAAAGTGGTATATTGTTGACGCGGCAGACAAGCCTTTGGGACGTGTTGCGGCAACAGTTGCAAGCATATTAAGAGGCAAGCATTTGCCGACATTCACACCGAATGTAGATTGCGGTGATCATGTTATTGTGGTAAACGCTGATAAGATTATTCTTACAGGTAATAAGATTAATCAGAAAATCCGTTACTATCACACAGGATGGGTTGGCGGAATTAAGGAAATTCACTATGACAAGCTTATGGCTGAAAATCCTGAGAAAGCCGTTATGTACGCGGTAAACGGCATGCTTCCGAACAATACCATCGGAAGAAAGGCTCTTACAAGACTTCGCGTTTATAAGGGTGAAGAACATGAGCATCAGGCTCAGAATCCAATCGCATGGACAGGCGAAATAAAGTAAGGAGGAAATAAACATGGCTAAAGAACAGTATTACGGTACAGGTAGAAGAAAGTCTTCTGTTGCAAGAGTTCGTCTTGTTCCTGGCAATGGAAGCATTACTATAAACGGCAGAACGATTGATGATTACTTCGGTCTTGAAACATTGAAGCTTATCGTTCGTCAGCCGCTTGAACTTACAAAAACAACAGATAAGTTTGATATAATTGCAAAGGTTGAAGGCGGCGGATTTACAGGTCAGGCAGGCGCTATTCGTCACGGTATCTCAAGAGCACTTCTTGAGGTTGACACAGACGCTTACAGAGCAGACCTTAAGGCTGCAGGCTTCCTTACAAGAGATTCAAGAATGAAAGAAAGAAAGAAGTACGGCCTCAAAGCCGCACGTCGTGCACCGCAGTTTAGTAAGAGATAATTGTATTATCCAATATATCAAAAATCCGCATAGACATGCGGATTTTTTGTATAATTATAACGTTTGCGGGTATGGAAGGCGCAAAAGGCAAAGAATGAAACAGAAATGGTAGAAGGCGCCATAAATCAGGCGGTTGCTGAGGTATCAGTAAAGTATCCTGTCGTTACAGAACAAACCATAAATCAGTATATAGCGCGGTAAGGTCAAAGGTTAGCGATATGTATAATAAGCGCCTTATTGTTAATTATGAAGTTAATGATACAAGTGTGCGAATAGATTTGATAGGCGGCGGTTCATATTTGTACGCGCCGGCAATAGAAGGATATGACGCGGGCAGCGGCGCGGTTCCAACACTGAAAGTCGCGACATATCAGCCGTGTATTTCAAGCTATACCAATATATCGGCGGATCTTCTTCAGGGAGTTGATAATGGCGCTTCAATGATTGCTTTGAGTTTAGACGCGTATATGTTTGACAGCAGAGGGAGCAATGATGACAGTGACTATAATGACGGAGAAGTTAACGTTAATGAATGCGCGCAGTTCGGAAAATACAACGTTGTTCTTTGGCACGGACACGGAGTATATGACAAAAAATACGGTTCACTTCTGCTTATAGGTATAGAGCGAAATGATGAAAATGATAGTAAATACAGTGACGCGATTTTAAGCGGTGATATGATGTACACCAAAAGCGGTTATTTGATTTCATCAACATTCATAGACAAATATGTCGCTGATAATTCCATAGTTTACTTAGGAACTTGTTCAAGCGGAAAAGACGAAAAACTGGCGCAGGCTTTCATAAATAAGGGCGCAGAAGCGGTATATGTGAACAGTAATAAAATACATACAGAGTATAATTTAAGAATGATTAATTCTGTCGCGGAAGGCTTATGCAGGCAATATGATGACGGAACATATTATACCGTTGAAGACGCTCTTGAATATGCCAAGTCAAGAAACGGAGAAAGAGATTGGACAGGCGCGTTCAGATCCGCGGAGGTAGAACTTATAACACAGAATAATAATTTTGCTCTTGATTGGTATATTGACAGAACAACAGCTGAACGTGATGTTGTAATAGTGCTTGACACATCGGGAAGTATGTCCGGCGACCCTATAAGCGAAACAAAACAGGCGGCGGAAAAATTTGTAAAGACAACGCTTAAAGAAGATGCCGTGATAGGAGTGGTGACGTATTCTAATACGGCAGTGATGGAATCTGATTTCACACGCAAAGAAAACGCTCTCACCAATGTAATTGCTGAAATAAACACGGGCGGCGGAACAAATATAGACACAGCGCTTCAAAAAGCGGACGAGATGCTTTCCGGGAGCAACGCGGCAAAGAAAATCATAGTACTTATGAGCGATGGAGAACCTAATGTCGGCAGACAGGGCACTATGAATTACACAGTTGGATTCATGGACGAAAAGGGAAACTATTCTGATTTTAGAAATTTTGAAAATATCAATATTACGAAAAACTCAGAAATAGACGCCACAGCTAATTCGGGTGACAAGACAAGATTAAAGATAGATGAGAACGGTGATGGACGTTACGAGCAGGAGTATATCGCAGGTCCGAATGAAAAAGGTAAAGTAGTCAGTAAAGCGCCTATATATTTTGGAATATTTATTATTTGTATCGCGCTGCTGACGGCGGGTATATCATTTATCATACTATTGGTTCAACTAAGAAGGAGAAAAAAGCTTCGTATGTATTACGGATTCTAATATTAAAATCGAGTATATTCAAAAAAACGTCCGGCGCTTTTAAAAGTGCCGGACGTTTTAAATTGTTTTTTCAAGCAAAGTCAGAATACGTTTCTAAATTCTGATTTTATTAGAAACTAAATGTCTTTTCAAGTACCACCGAGTTTTCGTCCATTGTAAACGGCATTACGTTTATAACAAACGGTGTGTCCTGGGTTCTGAGTTTATAAGCCTTCTGAACGTTTATTGTCTGACCTTTTCCTACAAGGTCTGAGATTGACAGCATATCAACGCCTTCAATGTCAGATACTATTGCGGGAGGCAGCTTATTATCATTCTGAGATGCCATAACCTGAAGTGCGCTTGTAAACGATACAGGCTCGTCACCGTTATTCTTAAAGCTGAATGAAACGACTGCGACTTTTTCGCCCTCATAATCCAAAATCTTTGCGTCACCGATTGAAACTTCGGTATCGCCGATTTTACCCTTATATACATCTTCTTCTGTATTGGAAGACGCTTGATTTCCCTCAACTTTATTCATATCAACATTTTTTGAATAATTTTGCTCAACATCCTGAGAGTTTGCCTTGCCTCCGGCGCCGCCATTATTGTTTTTGCATCCGCATCCTGCCACAGACAAAGCCAAAATCATTGAAGCGGCTGCTATAATTAAAGCTTTTTTCATGATAAAAATCCTTTCTCTTTAAGATTGTATTCCTATACTACCACACAGACTCAAAAAAATCAAGTCAATCATTAAAAATTCACAATCTATTCACATTGACATAATACTTTTTACGATATATAATTAATATAACAGAAAGGACTTGATATTATGTATGAAATTAAAGCGTGTATATTTGACCTTGACGGCACGCTTACAAATACTATAAACGCGATAGCGCATTTTGGAAACATGGCGCTTGCGGCTTACGGAATGGATCCGATAGAAACGGAGGACTATAAAATATATGTCGGAGACGGCCGTGATAAATTGATTCACCGTATACTAAAGGCGCGTGGAGCCGACACGGAGGATATGTTTGAAAAAGTGCGCGATATTTACGATGAAAATTATGAGAAAGATTATCTTTATGATACGGACGCGTATGACGGAATACGCGAACTTTTAACAGATATAAAAAGTATGGGTGTAAAAATAGCTGTCTGCTCGAATAAGCCTGATAATGTGGTGCATTTTGTGACGGATACAATATTCGGCAAGAGTTATTTTGATTCTGTAAAAGGAGTTACAGACGGTATGCCGACTAAACCCGATCCATATTCACCTCTGAGCATATGCAAAGAACTTGGAGTGAGTCCGGAGGAATGTCTGTTTTTGGGTGATACAAATGTTGATATATTTACGGCAAAAAATGCCGGTATGACATCTGTCGGTGTGCTTTGGGGCTTTAGAAGCAGAACTGAACTTGTGCAGGCGGGCGCGGATTATATCGCGGAAACACCGCGCGTTATTTTACAGCTTATAAAATCATAATATATTTATCGGAAAGTGGGAGGAAGTTTTAATGAGAAAAAGCGGAATATTACTTCATATATCATCTTTGCCTTCTGATTACGGAATAGGCACAATGGGAAAAGAAGCGTATAAGTTTGTGGATTTTTTAAAAAGCGCTAAGCAGCGCTGCTGGCAGATATTACCTGTAGGTCCTACGAGTTACGGAGATTCTCCGTATCAGTCGTTTTCAACAAATGCCGGTAATCCGTACTTTATTGACCTTGATATGCTCTGCGAAGAGGGATTGCTGAAAAAAGAGGAATATTCAAAAATTAAATGGGGCAATGACAGTAAATATGTTGACTATGAAACGATTTATAATAATCGTTTTAAGGTTCTGCATAAAGCTTTTGATAGATTCCGCACGGGAGACATGTCGGAGTTTAATAAGTTTTTGAATGAAAATGAAAAGTGGATTTCCAATTACGCTCTTTTTATGAGCATTAAAGACGATAATGACGGAAAAAGCTGGCTTGAATGGGAGGAAGGACTTAGAAAACGTGATTCTCACGTGCTCTGGGAATTCAGGTCGTCTCATGAGGAAGAAGTGCTGTTTTGGGAGTTTTTGCAGTATAAATTTTTTGAACAGTGGAACAAGCTGAAAAAGTATGCGAATGAAAATGAAATTGAAATAATAGGCGATATTCCTATATATGTCGCGCTTGACAGCGCTGACGTATGGGTATATCCCGATTTGTTTGAACTTGACGAGGATTTAATGCCGAAAGCGGTGGCGGGATGTCCGCCCGATGCCTTTTCGCCCACGGGACAGCTTTGGGGTAATCCTTTGTATGATTGGAATCGGCATAAAGAGGTGGGATTTAACTGGTGGATTGACAGAATAAAATCTGCTTCAAACCTTTATGACGTTGTCAGAATAGACCATTTCAGAGGCTTTGAGGGATATTACGCTATACCATACGGTGATGAGACTGCCCAAAACGGAGAATGGAGAAAAGGACCGGGAATTGAACTTTTTGAAGCCGCTCAAAAAGCGCTCGGTAATCTTCCGGTTATAGCGGAAGACCTTGGTTTTCTAACGGAAGATGTGCATAAAATGCTTAAAGCTTCGGGATTCCCCGGTATGAAGGTTCTTGAATTTGCTTTTGACCCGAGGGAAGAAAGTAATTATCTGCCGTATACATATGATTCAAACAGCGTTGTATATGTCGGAACTCACGATAACAATACTATTAAAGGCTGGATAAAAGAACTGGATAAAGACACGCTGAACTTTTGCAAAAAGTTTCTTGACACAGAGGACGATATTGTATGGAAACTTATAAAAACAGCTATGGCAAGCGTGAGCGATACTGCGGTTATACAGATGCAGGATTATCTTGAACTCGGCGAGGAGGCAAGAATGAATGTGCCGTCAACTCTTGGATTCAACTGGCAGTGGCGCATGTCCAAAAGAGCGGCGACTAAAAAACTGGCGGAAAAAATAGCTGATATAACGCGTACATACGGAAGATGTGAAAGATAAAACGTGAGATTTTGGGGATATACAAATAAGTATTTTACCATATTTATCCAATTTAAGTAAATGGCTTGCTATTATACAATATTTATGGTATTATATAGAAATGAAAACAAAATGTTTCGCAAGACATAGATTGGGGGATTTTTTATGACATGTCCTAAATGTGGAGCGCAGGCGCATGATGAAGCGAGATTCTGTCCGAAATGCGGAGAGGATTTGCAATCTAATATGCCTATGGATGACGGGTTGGATCAATCTCAGAATCAACAGCCGTCATATAACGGACAGCAGTATAATAATCAGCAGTATAGTAATCAACAGTACGGTAACGGACAATACGGCAGCGAGAATCAGTATAATAATCAGCCATATGGAAATCAGCAGCAGGGGCAGATGCCGCCAAACGGTATGTATACACCGCCGTACGGGAAAAAGAATAATACGGGTGTAATCATCGGTATAGTCATCGCGTCTGTTGTGGTTTTTCTTATAGCCGTTTACACTGTTTACGCAGCATATTCGGGAATGTGGCCTTTCGGCAGTAACAAAGAGCCGGAACCTGCTCCGACTCCAACACCGATTTCAACACCGGCTTCAACTCCCGCGTTAACACCTACTCCGACTCCTGTTCCGACACAGATGCCGACTCTGCCGCCTATTACTTTACCGACGCAGGCGCCGGCAGTCTCATCGTCATCGTCTTCAGCTGTGCCGAATCCTACGTATACAACATTCAAAAGTGATGCGTATGGTTTCTCATGCGCGTACCCATCGCATTTTAAGGTGTATAATGATGGCGGAACACTGACGCTGTGGACAGGAAGCACAAGCGACGGTAAAGCTAGGGAAATAATTGTCGCGACGCCTATAGGCAGTGAGACTGTAAACTCTTCATTCAATAATTATACGTCCTCGCACAGAGGAAGCATAACATATCAGACAAAGGGTTCTGATTATTATGCCGTATGTATAAACGACGGAACGACGGAATATTATAAGTATTGCAAATTTAAAAATGGCAATATGTATTGGTTTGAGTTTATCTCACCGCATGCTGAACATAACATTTATGATATATACATAAATGACATTTACAATAGTTTTAATATAAAATAATCAGTAAAAGACCTCAGCTTAAGCTGAGGTCTTTTACTGATTTAATTTATACTGACAACGTTTTGAACTGTCTTAACCTTTGTTCTGTAATTCCTGCCAAGTATCGGAACGGACAGAAACGGTATTTTTCGTATTATGAATTTAGAAATGAGATACGGCAGCGAAACTCCGATAGTAAGCACGAGAACCGAGTATATATAATATGGCAGCGACAGGTAGGAAAGCAGAATACCCATCGAGCCTGACACAAGGAAAGGCGCGTGCATGAGGTATATGTCATAAGAGTAAAGCCCCACCGTTTTAAGCGGTTTGGATATTACGCTCTTGCTCAGGTATGATGAAATAAAGCATACGGTAAAAATGCCGCTTACAGATGATATACAGCGTGTGATATACAGTGCTGCTTTTGCGATAACGTCAGATGGTATTTGCGTAACATAGAAATAGCTGTATGCGCAGTTTGAGGCGATAAATACCGCGGCAGCGATGAATTTCCATAAATGCCTTTCCTGCGCGTTTTGATTTTGCTCGGAAAAAAGAGCGCGCGCGAGGGAAAAGAAGAATAAATCGCTTGCCGTATAGTTAAGTATGCCGTAATAAACCACATATGCTTTTGACACATATAGTCCAAGCAGAATAACAAGAGTTATTTTTGACTTCATAATGCGCGGAAACAGTATATTTACAGTAAAAACTATAAATAGCGAGAAAACAAACCAAAGGTGTTGGTCTATATGACTGTTATATGTAATAATCTGATATATGGCTTCCTTTATGCCGACAGGCGCGTATCCTCCGCTTTGTAGAACGTATGTGAGCGCGCTTATATTTGAGGCTATGGCGATAAAAATATATGCAAATGCGGAAAAGGTAATATAAGGAATGATAAGCAGTTTTAGCTTTCCCAGTATAAATTTACCTTTATCGGTGTAACGGTGAATATTTTTTTCAAAAAGCCAGCCGGACAAAAACAAGAACAGCGGCATATGAAAATTATATATAAATATCCATATAAATTTAGCGAAATTGTGAGTATTCCTTATCTGAGGAACTAATGTATGCGCGAAAACCACCAGTATTATGCCTATGCCTTTTGCAATGTCTACCGATTCAAGACGAGACTTGTCTTTCATTTTCAATTCCTCCTTAACAGCTTTGCAATGATTATATAATGACTGTCATAATATTGTCAAGAGCATATATTTGACTTGAAATAATAAATTTGATATACTATTATCGTATATTTATGTACATCTGTATATAGAGCCGGGGACAAAGGAGTATATTATGCGTATATTGATGGTAAACAAATATCTGTACCCGAAGGGAGGGGCGGAAACTTATGTTATCAAGCTTGGTGAATACCTGCGTTCCCTCGGGCATGAGGTTCAGTATTTTGGTATGTCAGATAAGCGTAATGTTGTAGGAAACAGCGCCGGGGCATACACGGACAATATAGATTTTCATAATGCTTCTTCAGCGCAAAAGCTTACATATCCTTTTAAAATTATATATTCTTTTGGGGCGGCAAAAAAAATACGAAGAGTGATTGCGGATTTTAAGCCTGATATAGTTCATCTGAATAATTTTAATTACCAGCTTACACCATCCATTATATATGAAATAAAAAGAAGTTCCGTTCCGATTGTGTACACTGCGCATGACGTTCAGCTTGTGTGTCCTAACCACAAGTTTAAACACGACAATTCCAAGGGACTATGCAGAGAATGCGTCGGAGGAAAATTTGCAAGCTGCATAAAGCATAACTGCGTGCATTCATCTAAACTGCGGAGCGTTATCGGCGCGGCGGAAGCGTGGCTTTACAGAAAAAAACATACGTACAGAATGATTGATAAAATAGTCTGCCCGTCCTTGTTTATGGAGCGGGAACTTTCAGCAAACGGAGACATAATAGGCAGAACCGTAACCGCGTATAATTTTATAGAGGAAATACATACAACAGGTGTAGAGCGTGACAACTATGTTCTTTATTTTGGAAGATACAGTGAGGAAAAGGGAATAAAGACGCTTATCGAGGCGGCAAAGGCTCTGCCGGCGATTCAGTTTGTGTTTGCTGGCAGGGGAGAGATGGAAGACGAGATAAACAGTGTGTCAAATATAAGGAATCTCGGATTTAAAACAGGAGCCGAACTGAATGAAATTATTGAAAAAGCGGCTTTTACTGTGCTTGCTTCCGAATGGTCTGAAAACTGTCCGTTTACTGTTATGGAATCTCAGACTATGCGAACACCTGTGATAGGTGCGAGGATAGGAGGGATTCCCGAACTTATAGAGGACGGTGTCACGGGTTTGCTTTTTGAAAGCGGTAATGCCGCGGAACTCACAAAAAAGATAGAATATTTATATACTAACAAGGAAATATGCGCTGAGATGAGCCGTAACTGCGAGAAAATATCATACGATACTATTTCCGGTTATGCTGATAAAATGATTGACCTGTATAAGGATTTGATAAAATGAAAATAGCGATGATTGGACATAAGCGGATTCCTTCCAGAGAAGGCGGCATTGAGATTGTTGTAGAGTCGCTGTCTGTAAGAATGGCGGCGAAGGGACATAGTGTGACAGCGTATAACCGCAGGGGCAAACATGTTTCGGGAGGAAAAAGCGTCAAATTAAAAAACTATAAGGGAGTTAGGATTAAAAGCGTTCCCACTTTTGAAAACGGTAAGCTAAACGCTGTCGTGTACTCGGTAATAGCCACGTTTTTAGCGTTGTTTGGCGGATATGATGTGATTCATTTTCACGCTGAAGGACCGTGTTCTATGATATGGCTGCCTCGATTGTTTGGTATACGAACGGTCGCAACTATTCATGGTCTTGACTGGCAAAGAGCGAAATGGGGCGGATTTGCCACGAAATTCCTTAAATTCGGAGAGAGAATGGCGGCAAAGCACGCTGATGAACTAATAGTATTGTCTGAAGGGACAAGAGAGTATTTTAAGAAAACTTACAGCAGAGACTCCTTGTTTATTCCAAACGGAGTTGACTCGCGCGAATATATTGAACCTAATATTATTAAGAAAAAATACGGTCTTGAAAAAGACGGGTATATTTTGTTTCTTGCCCGCATAGTACCCGAAAAGGGACTGCACTATCTTATAGAGGCATTCAAAAAAATGAGTCTTGACAAAAAACTTGTCATAGCGGGCGGTGTGAGTCATTCGTCGGAATATGCCGCAGAAATAAGAAAAATGGCTGATGACAATCGAATTATTTTCACAGGTTTCGTGGAAGGAGACGAACTTTGGGAGTTATTCTTTAATTGCAGACTGTACGTTCTTCCGAGTGACATTGAGGGCATGCCGCTGACTTTACTGGAAGCTATGAACTGTGGGTGTGAATGCCTGGTCAGCGACATTGAGACAACAAAAAGTGTTACAGGTGAATACGGATACGCCTTTAAAAAGGGTGACACAGAAGATTTACGGCAAAAAATGGAGGAGATTTTGAATCAGCCTAAAAGAGACAAGACAAAACAAATAGAATATATCAGACAAAACTATAGCTGGGAAGAAATAACTCAGCGTACGTTGAGAGTGTATAAATCTGATAAATTTGATAAATCTGACAAATAAAAGACGTAGTATTGGCGAAAGGACTGTGTATATATGAAAAAAAGAATTTCACTGCTTATGCGCAGCGCATTTTCGCTTGTGCGCGCGGTATTTGTAAAGCTTTTTAACATAAGAACGTTTTCCTCGGCTTTAGTGCAGGATTTTTCATTCAGCACAAAATTTTCCATGAGCGGCGGCGGGAAAATAAATCTTATGAAAAAGATACATACAAAACGGAATGTTGTATTTGAATCCGACGGAGGGATTATTGACATAGGAGAAGGATGCTTCTTTAATAATGGAAGCATGGTTGTCGCGAAAGAGCGCATCACAATCGGAAAACGCTGCTCTTTTGGACCAAATGTGCTTATATATGACCATGACCATAATATTCATTCCGAAAACGAGATTCATGACAGCGGTTTTTTAACTTCGCCTGTGGTGATAGGCGATAACGTATGGATAGGCGCGAACAGCGTGATTCTTAGGGGAAGCGTGATAGGAAGCGGATGCGTTGTCGGCGCGGGAAGTGTGATAAAAGGTGTATATCCTCAGGATACGGTCATCATTCAGAAACGAAAAGAGGATATAAGAGAAAAAAACGCTTTGAAAGGAAGGGGTGAGTATAAATTTGATTGAAACAGAGGAAATCGAAAAACGGAAGATTTTCGTTGAGATATTGTATATCATTATACTTGCCGCTTCAGCGATGGGAGACATGAATGGCTTTTCCGTATCAATGACGCGCGTGATGAAGGCTATAAGCTTGCTGATTGTATTCACTGGAGGTGTAATGCTGTTTGTCAGCGGAAACATCAAAAGAATAAAAACGGCGGGAAGCTTTGTCGGAGTTTACGGATTCATATTGGTAGGAATTATTGTATGGTCTATATTCCTTTGGATAGTAAATTTGGAGACTATTGATTTTATTATCCGAGGCGCGACTAAATTTATGTATCAATTTTTGGTGCTGATGATTATATGTGCGGCGGTGTATATGTTTGGGGAAAGAGCGATATATACCACATTTTACGGTATTGCTCTTGCAAATACCATTATGCTGCTGATAAATATGGGGATTTACGGACCTGTGGAAAGCGTGCAGTCTGTTATTACAATGCTGACGGACTCCGGAGAACAGGCGGGTTTTGCGCGAGCCATGGAGATACATGATATTACGTTTACATACGGTTTCTTTATAATATATTCCGTATTTTTCGCTCAGCATAACAAGGAGCGTATTCTGTGTATTTTTGTGAGCCTGTTTTTCTTTCTTCTCGGATGGAAGAGAATCGCTTTGCTGGCGCTGCCGGTTGCTATTTTCCTGGGACTTATTTTGGGAAGAATGAGGTCCCGAACCCGAATAAGGTTTATGAAATTCCTCGCGTGGGCATTTGTGGCAGTATCTTTCGCATATATTGTTATAACGCGTACGGGTCTGTTTACCGCTATAACAAATTATTTGAATATGGATACGATGGGCAGAAACGAGGTATATGATTATATAAAGAAATATTACGATATAAGCATAGGCTTTATCGGATACGGATTTGAGTATACAACCGTAATTTTGCAGCAGATAGCGAAAGCTAATCCGGAAGCGCATATAGGCGTTGTGGCGCTGCATAATAATATTCTGACAATATATATTGAACTTGGATTTATAGGATTTTGGGCATGGATGCTGTATACATGGATATTTCAACTCAACTGGATGCTTAATCACTGGGGAGAAAAAACGGCGATGCTGTTCTTCCTTTGCGAGGTGTATATATTTATCACTTATATGACGGACAATACGCTTTACTATTATTACACAAGCCTTGTCCTAAGACTTCTTCCGATGGCGTACACATTCCATAAGCAAACCGCTCAGGATATTAAACTGTGGCCGTGGGTAAAAGTCCAAAAAATTACATAATGTAATAAAAAGCTTGAAAAACAGATTATTATTGTGATACAATATAAATAAGCATGTATAGAAAAACGGTAGAAAAATGTAATGGAGGAATTCCGAATGGATAATAAGCATAAAGGGCTTCGCAGATTTTTCAAAAAAAGCGAAGAGAAATTTGCTAATGTGGATTTTGAGGAAGCCAATATTTTCAAGAAAATACTTTTTATAGTCTTGACCAATATAAAAACTATAGCTGTTATATTATGTATATTTGCGTTTATCAGTCTTATAGTGACATATACGGGAGGATTTGATAAAAGGAGCGTGGTGTTGTCGCTCAATTATGAGGAGGCATCAAAAGGTCAGAATCCGAATTATACCCGTTATAACGTGTATGAACTGAAATCGGACGACACAATGGAAAGGGTAATCCGCTATGCGGGACTGCAAAATGTGATAACACCGACGGAGCTTGCCAATAATATAGATATTGATGAGAACAGCACAGGGAAGGTTATCGATCCTCTTGATGAAAATACATACTATATTTCTACAAGCTATACGATTACATACAGAAAAAACAACCAGATAAAGAATATTTCCACTAAGGATATGATGGAACTTATATGCAAGGCATATAACGATACTTTTCATGAAGAATATGTTGGCACGAAATCAGTGCTGAAATATGATCTTGGCGACATTGAGGACAAGGAATATATTGAGATAGGTAAGCTGTTTCAGAATAAGTCCGATCAGATGCTTAGATATATTCAGCAGAGAATCGAAGATAACGCAACATATCGTTCGGACGTGACGGGACAAAGCTTTCAGACAATCCGTAAAATGATTCAGAACGTTCAGGAATATAGCATAAAGAAATATAACGCGTTTGCTCTTGAAACAGGTCTTTCACGAAACAGGGAACATTATCTGAGGACTTTGAACTATAAAAATGATATGCTGAATATCAAATATAATAAGTTCATGATAGACTACAATGTAAGAAAATCCGGTGTGGAAAATTATGACAGCGCCATGATAGGTACTGTAATGGTTCCGTCTGTTAATGACCGCAATGAGTATTACATGTCAAGAACAAATATAGGAACAGACTACCTTACAAAAGACGCGGATTACAATCTGACCCAGGGAAGCGCGGTAAACCGTGATATTATAGATAATAATGATATTATAGCAAAAGTTTCAGCCGCGACTCCGTCGGAGGAGGATTACAAAAAAGCTGAGGAACTTATAAAGAGCGTTGACGAGGAACTTAAAAACGTGGCTAACCTTGCTGATACTACGGATAAAGAATATATAAAGCATACAACGAAAGATTATCTGACATTTAACGGATACGACAATGCCGGAAATAAGATGTTTGTGCTTGAAACCGTTCTCGGTTCAACGGTTGTATTCTTTATTATACTTTGTATTGTATACTACATGATAGACGGATATATCAGAAAGAGGGAGGCAGACCGCAATGAATAAATTTAATCTGCTTAGATACCTGAGTAAATGGAAGTATCTTATTTTCATTGTCTGCGTGCTCGGTGCTCTGATAGTTTATCAATATGCGATGTATAATCAGGAATACACAGCCAGCACGGTAATAAGCTTCACAAGTCCGAATGCCGCTGACGGCAGAACACCGAGCGGTGACGATCTTGATGTCACTGAAATATATGCGGCGTCTGTTATAACAAACGTTCTTGAAGATTTGAATTTGAATATAGGTGTGGACGCGATTCGTTCAAAATGTCGCGTGGAGGGAATCACTCCGCCTGATGAGGATACAAGAAAAGCGGCTATACTTGATCAGGGTGAAGAATATGAATTTTTTCCGACTGATTATGTTGTATCCTTTTCTGTAGGAAGCGAATACAATCAGGATTTTGCGCGTACAGTGCTTGATTCGATAATAAAAAATTATTTTGCCACATACGGTGAGAAATATATAAATCAGCAAACACTGCCTAATAACAATGTGAGAGGTAATGCGAGTCAGTATGATTATATAGAGCGCGCTGAAATTTTAGACGCGTGGGCTCTTAATATATCAGATTATCTCGCGGCTAAAAAGGAAACTCAGCCCAATTACCGAAGCGCGCTTACAGGATACTCTTTCAGTGATTTGTATGAAATATATGAGTCATATATAGATTATGACCTGCCTCAGATATATTCTCTTATTCTTGAACAGGAAGTGACAGAGGACAGAGAAACGCTTATCAAAAAGTATCAGAGTGATATAAGCACGTATGAGATGGATTTGCAGAATATGCAGACGAAAATCAACGATCTCAATGACCTTATTAAAAAGTACAGCGATAAAAATAAGGAAGGCGCTCAGTATCATTTCGGAACGCAGGCGGACGAGGGAAACAATTCCAGTGATTACATACTTAAAGACGTGTATGAGGACCGCAGAGAAGAGGACCGCATATCAAGCGAGACAACATATGATACTCTTATAAACGAGTATGTCGAGATTGAAACGGAAAAAGAAAAGCTTGAGGTTGACCTTGAGCACAAGAAGAAGCTTCTTGCGATATTTACTGACGGTGTGGAGTCTTCGGATAAGAGCAACAAGGATGTTATAGAAGAAAATCTTGACATTCTTTCGGAAACTCTTGACGGAATGTATCAAATAGTATCGGACACTGTCGATGAATATAATCAGTATGTGGGCGCTTATAATGTGTCAACTCTTGCAAGTATAACAACCGAAGAAAAGATTAACGTAAGAATGTATATTGTTCTTGCAATTATCATCTTCTTCTTTGGCGGATGTATCGGCGCTATTATCCTTGGACGTTCAAAAGAATTTCTGGATTACATCATGTATACGGACAGAAAAACAGGACTTCCAAATCGTGCTATGTGCGATATAGAGATAGAGAAGTATGCGGCGGATAAGCTTAAAGATTCTTTCGCTTTTGCTCTGATTAAGATTGACAATTTGAAATATGTCAATGAAAAGGGCGGAAGAGAAGCCGGAGACGCGCTTTTGAAAGCGTTTGGTAAGATTTTGAAGAGAGCGGCTTCAAGCTATGGTTTTGCCGGTTATAACGGCAGCGAGCAATTTATTGCGATGTTTGAAGACTGTACGCTTCAGAGAGCCAATGACTTTAAGCAATATCTTGAGGAACTTGTTCATTATCATAATGTTCAGGCACCGAGTGTTACAATAGAGATGAGCGCGGTTATTTCCGAGACGAATGACGAGCAGATTTATGATATCAGAAAGCTTATGGGAGCAACGTTCCGAAAAGCGTCAGCAGCGCAGAACGACGGGCGTACGTCCTCAGCTAAAAGCGGAGCGGCTGAGAAAGGTGAATCTCAGACAAAAGACGCGGTTTCGGTAAAGAACGAAGATTCTCAAAATAAAAAAAACGTAAAGAAATCATGGTTTAAAAAAGATAAATAAGGAGGATTGAGTAATGGCTGACAAAGAACAATTTGAAAATTCCGAAAATACAGAGATTGAGATAGATAAGCGGACGGAAGTTGAAAACGCGGAGCCTGCTATGAAATCCTCTCGAAAAAGAGAAAAAAAGCATCGAAAACTATGGCTTACAATTTTAATAGTTATAGTAATTGTGCTGGGTGTTGCCGCGTTTGTTCTCATGAGACATAGTGACAGCCTTGAAAAATGCTTTTATCAGGTTAAGTCAAACGATGTGTTAAGCAATATCAGAATAGTATGTATATCTGATATGCACCTTAAGGAGTTTGGCGACCATAATAAGGATTTAGTAAACGCAATCGAGAATCTTGACCCTGATATGATAACCATTGTGGGCGATATGAATATGGAAAACAAACCTAATGATTATGAAAGCGTAATGGAGCTGTGCGCGCAGCTCAACGTTGTCGCGCCACTCTATTATTCGCTCGGTAATCATGAGATTGACGCTATGCTCTTCAAGGATTCGCAGATATATAATGACTTGAAGGATATAGGAGTTAAGATACTGAACAATGAAGTAGAAACGGTAAATATTGAGGGAACTAATATAGATGTCATAGGACTCACACAAAATCCTAAGGAATTTGATCAGTATGGGCGCAGATTCTTTGAAAACGCAATGAAAGAAAATCCTGATAATTTTAAGCTTGTGCTTACGCATTATCCGGAGAATTTTATGGGAGTTTTGGAAGATTACGACATAGACCTTGCTCTTTCGGGTCACGCGCATGGCGGACAAGTAAGACTGCCTTGGATAGGCGGATTATATGCCGCGGACCAGGGACTATTTCCAAAGCTTTGTGACGGTTATCATGAGATAAGCAACAGTAAGTTAATAATTACGCGCGGTCTTGGTAAATCGGGCGTTATGCCAAGAATAAATAACAGACCGGAAATAACGGTAGTTGATGTAAGCTGGTATTAAAATCGGGCAAGGAGCAGAATTAAGCCGAACCCGCAGACTAAACGTGGTGGGAGGAATCTTAATTTAGTTATAAAGGAAGTGGCAAGACATGTTAACGCGGGAGCTTAAAGAGAAAGAAGACATCATAATAACATCAGATGATTTGCATAAACCTGTATACGAGTTTATGAAGCGTATTTGTGATGTGATTTGTTCTTTTGTCGCTCTCGTGCTGCTGTCGCCTGTTTTTCTTATCACAGCCATTGCTGTAAAAACCGATGGGGGAAGCGCGTTCTATACGCAAACGAGGGTTGGGAAAAATAGTAAGCCATTTAAAATGTATAAATTCCGCAGCATGTGCCCCAATGCGGAAAACATGCAGGCAGAACTTATGCGGTATAACGAAATGGACGGGCCTGTATTTAAAATCAAAGAAGACCCGAGAATAACGAAGGTTGGAAGATTTATCCGAAAATACAGTATAGATGAACTTCCGCAGCTTATTAATATCCTGAAAGGCGATATGAGTATTGTAGGTCCCAGACCACCGCTTGAAAATGAAGTGGCTCAGTATAATTCATATCAGATGCAGCGGCTTTTAATAAAGCCTGGCTTGACCTGTTTTTGGCAGGCATACGGAAGAAGCGCCCTCTCTTTTAATGACTGGGTTTATATGGATATGATGTACATAAAAAGACGCAGCATGAAAACGGATATAATGCTTATAATAAAAACAATTTTTGCGGTGATTTTTAAAAGAGGCGCATATTAAAACACGAACTATAAAGTTCGTGTTTTTTCTTACGAAAATATTATATTATTTATGCGAATGATAACTCGGATTGATTTTTATTTGTTTTCAAAAAGCATTTGTTTTATGATTGAGAAGGTTTCGTCACTTATCACATGCTCAATTTTACACGCGTCCCGCGCGGCGGTTTCCTCGCTGACGCCGATAGAGGTTAAATACTGAGTAAGAACCTGGTGACGTTCATAAATTTTCTCAGCCACTTCTTTTCCCTGTTTAGTAAGCAAAATCATACCGTTCGGGTCAAAGGTAATATATCCGTTTTCTTTAAGCAGTCCAACCGCTCTGCTGACGCTTGGCTTGGAAACGTTCATTTCATTTGCTATGTCTATTGAACGCGCATATCCGAAACGATTTTTTACAATAAGAATTGTTTCAAGATACATTTCTCCCGATTCATGTAGTTCCATTATGATAAACTCCTCAATTATAGTTTGACGCGTAAGATATAATCCCGCGCATGCCTATATTCTATCATAAGCGCGGACAAAATTCAAGAGAAAAAAGCCGGGTTGACAAAGCGGCATAAAAATGGTATAATTCATAGGTGAAAAGTAGGATAATATTGTTGGAATTAAGGGATTGATTTGCGTATGAAAATTTCTACAAAAGGAAGATATTCTTTGAGATTGATGCTTGATATTGCGATGCACGGGAAGGACAAAAATGTGTCTATACGCGACGCGGCAAAGAGGCAGAATATATCCACAAAATATCTTGAACAGATTGTGAGTATGCTTGTGCGGGTAGGTTATCTTAAAAGTATCCGCGGAGCTCAGGGAGGATACCGCCTTGCCAAAAGTCCGGCGGAATATACCGTTGGAGATATTCTGCGTATTTCGGAAGGGTCGCTCGCGCCTGTGTCATGTTTGGAGGATGAGGTAAATCAGTGCGGCCGCCACTCACTTTGCCCGACCATAAAATTTTGGGAGGGACTATATAAGACGGTGAATGAATATGTGGATAATGTCACATTGGAAGACCTTGTCAATGAGGCGGTAAAAGAAAATGAATCATTTGATTTTTGTATATAGCTTAGTTAAAAGAATTTAAGATTGTTGTTGACAATTTAAAATAATTATACTATAATTATTAATGTTAAAACAGCAAAGGCGATGACAAAGACAGTACGCACTGGTGAAAGCTAATAGCGAACCATGGACGGTGAGAGCATGGCAGTCAGTAGGCAGACGCGGAAAATCACTTTTGAGCTGCACACCGAAAAGGAAAGAATATTATAATAGATTTCCCAATTAGGCTGTGACGGTTTTCCTCCGTAATCGGGAACGCATATGATGGTATGACGAGTGGTATAACGAAACTTTATGGCTTCGTCTTGTTGTGCAAGACGGGGTCTTTTTAATTTTATGAAAGGAAGATATGCAATGTACAAAAAGGTTTCAACAAATCTAAACTTTGTGGAAAGAGAAAAGAAAATCGAGAAATTTTGGAATGACAACGACATCTTTCAGAAGAGTATTGACGAAAGAAAAGAGGGCGATGTCTACACGTTTTATGACGGTCCTCCAACAGCTAACGGCAAACCGCATATCGGTCACGTTCTGACGCGTGTCATCAAGGACATGATTCCGCGTTACCGCACAATGAAAGGCTATAAAGTGCTTCGTAAAGCAGGTTGGGATACTCATGGTCTGCCGGTTGAACTTGAGGTTGAGAAGAAACTCGGTCTTGACGGCAAGGAGCAGATTGAGGAATACGGTCTTGAGCCGTTTATTAAGGAATGTAAGGAAAGCGTATGGAAGTATAAGGGAATGTGGGAGGATTTCTCCGGCACAGTCGGTTTTTGGGCTGATATGGACGACCCTTATGTAACATATGATAATAACTTTATCGAGTCCGAATGGTGGGCGCTAAAGCAGATTTGGGAAAAGGGACTTTTATACAAGGGTCATAAAATTGTTCCGTACTGCCCGCGCTGCGGTACTCCGCTGTCCTCGCACGAGGTTGCGCAGGGTTATAAGGATGTTAAGGAACGCTCCGCTACGGCTAAGTTTATCGTAAAGGGCGAAGAAAACACCTACTTCCTCGCGTGGACGACAACACCGTGGACACTTCCGTCAAATGTTGCTCTTTGTGTAAACCCGAACGAAACGTATGTAAAAATCAAAGTCGACGATGAAATGTACATCTTAGCTGAAGCGTTGGTTGAGAAGAATATCGAGGGCGAATATGAGGTTATTGAAAAGTATGTGGGCAAAGACCTTGAATACAAGGAATACGAGCCTCTTTTCGGTTTTGTAAAGCCTGATAAAAAGTGTTACTTCGTAACATGCGATAATTACGTAACGCTTACGGACGGTACAGGTATAGTTCATATCGCTCCGGCATTCGGTGAGGACGACGCTAATGTCGGCAGAAACTACGATTTGCCGTTTGTTCAGCTTGTTGACGGCAAAGGTGAAATGACTAAGGAAACACCGTGGGCAGGCACATTCTGTAAGGACGTTGACAAGGAAATTCTTGTTGACCTTGAAAAGAGAGGACAGCTATTTAATGCTCCGAAGTTTGAGCATAGCTATCCGTTCTGCTGGCGCTGTGATACACCTCTTATCTATTACGCGCGCGACACGTGGTTTATTAAGATGACTGCCGTAAAAGACGATTTAATCAAGAATAACAATACAATAAATTGGATTCCGAAAACAATCGGCGAGGGCAGATTTGGCGCGTGGCTTGAAAATGTTCAGGATTGGGGTATAAGCCGTAACCGTTATTGGGGTACTCCGCTTAATATTTGGGAGTGCGAATGCGGTCACAGACACGCAATCGGCTCGATTGAGGAATTAAAGTCAATGTCGGATAACTGTCCTGAGGATATTGAACTTCACCGCCCGTTTATTGATGCGGTGACTATTAAATGCGAAGAGTGCGGTAAGGAAATGCACCGAGTTCCGGAGGTTATTGACTGTTGGTTCGACAGCGGCGCAATGCCGTTTGCGCAGTGGCACTACCCGTTTGAAAACAAGGATATATTTGAAGAAAATTTCCCTGCCGACTTCATCAGTGAAGCGGTTGACCAAACACGCGGATGGTTCTATTCGCTTCTTGCAGAGTCAACTCTGCTGTTTGATAAAGCGCCTTATAAAAATGTAATAGTGCTCGGTCACGTGCAGGATGAGAACGGTCAGAAGATGAGTAAGTCAAAGGGCAACGCTGTTGACCCGTTCGACGCGCTCGAAAAGCACGGCGCGGACGCAATCCGTTGGTATTTCTACGCAAACAGCGCGCCTTGGCTTCCAAACCGCTTCCATGACGGCGCGGTGTCGGAGGGGCAGCGTAAGTTTATGGGTACGCTTTGGAACACGTATGCGTTCTTCGTGCTCTACGCAAACATTGATAATTTTGATGCGACAAAGTACACGCTTGAATATGATAAGCTGTCGGTAATGGATAAGTGGCTGCTGTCAAAATTGAATACGGTTGTAAAAACGGTTGATGAGAATTTGAGCAATTACAAAATAACAGAAACAGCCCGCGCGCTTGATGACTTTGTTGACGAACTTTCAAATTGGTATGTGCGCCGCAGTCGTACGCGTTTTTGGGTCAAGGATATGCCTCAGGATAAGATTAACGCTTATATGACGCTTTATACAGCGCTTGTTACCTTGTGTAAAGCGGCAGCGCCGATGATACCGTTTATGACGGAGGATATTTATCAGAATCTTGTCAGAAGTATTGATAAAGACGCGCCCGAAAGTATTCACCTTTGTGATTTCCCTCAGTATGATGAAAAACTTATTGATAAGGAACTTGAAAAGAATATGGAAGAGGTATTGCAGGTAGTCGTTCTTGGACGCGCATGCAGAAACACGGCGAATATCAAAAACCGTCAGCCGATTGGCAGAATGTATGTAAAAGCGCCGTCGGAACTTTCAGACTTCTATAAGGAAATTATTGAGGAGGAACTGAACGTAAAGACTGTTGAATTTACAGACGATGTGTCAAACTTCACTTCGTACAGCTTTAAGCCGCAGCTAAAGACGCTCGGCAGAAGATTTGGCAAGAACATTAACGCAGTCCGTGAAATCCTTGCGGGTATTGACGGAAACAAGGCTATGGCTGAACTTAAGGAAACGGGAACGCTCAAAATCACCGTTGACGGAAATGAGGAAGCGTTAGCCGAGGAGGATTTGCTCATTGAGTCGGCGCAGACGGATGGTTTTGAGTCAAACAGTGATTACGGAGTTACCGTTGTGCTTGACACAAATCTTTCAGAGGAACTTATTGAAGAAGGTTTTGTGCGTGAAATAATCTCAAAGATTCAGACAATGCGTAAGGACGCTGATTTTGAGGTTATGGACCATATTAAGGTAAGTTGTCAGGGTAATGGCAAAATTGCCGATATTATAAACGGCAATGCCGCGGTGATTAAAGACGAGACTTTGGCAGATGAGATTGACACCTCAAATGCGGACGGTCATACAAAGGAATGGAATATCAACGGCGAAAATGTAACGCTTGGTGTTATGAAGCTGTAATTAAAAACAGGTATGCGATTAATCGCATACCTGTTTTTTATAATGTTTTAAAAACCTATTGATTTCAGACTATCTTTAAGAGTTTGCGCGCTGCTTGTAAGTCCACGGATTTCATTTTCATTGAACGGAACATCAAGAATACGCTCCACACCGTAACCTGAAAGCTGAATAGGAACGCTCAGCGCAATGTCGTTAATTCCGTATTCTCCGTCAAGTATTCCGGAAACCGTCAGCACGGAGTTTTCCGCGCCGGCTATACATTCAACGATTCTTGCGACCGCCGCCGCGATAGCGTAATATGTCGCTCCCTTTTTCCTTATGATTTCATAAGCGGAGTTTTTAACTTCATTATACATAAAATCAAGGTCTTTATCAGTGCATTTACCGTAGTTTTCAAAGAAGCGCTGCATGCTCATGCCGGCGATGTTTGTAATGCTCCATGCGGCAACCTCGCTGTCACCGTGTTCTCCTATTATATATGTGTGGCAGTCACGCGCGTCTACTCCGGTATGGCGGCTGATAAGATATTTGAGACGTGAAGTGTCCAGTACCGTTCCCGAACCTATTACCTGGGTTTTGGGAAGTCCGGAGAGCTTGTAGGTTATATAAGTCAGTATGTCAACAGGATTTGTAACGGTGAGAAGTATCACGTCTTCAGGCGCGTATTTCATAACATTTCCGACTATATCTTTAAAAATGTCAGCATTTCTTTTTAAAAGGTCTATGCGTGTTTCGCCGACTTTTTGATTAACTCCCGCAGTGATTACAACAATATCCGCCTCCGCGCAGTCTTTGTAGTCTCCGCTGTATATGCTAACCGGTTTTTGGAAGGACGTTCCGTGCGCCATATCAAGCGCGTCTCCTTCGGCTTTTTCTTTGTTCAGATCAATTAATACTATTTCCTGAAAAAATCCGTCAAGCATTATTGTGTACGCGGTTGTCGACCCTACAAATCCTGCTCCGATTATAACAATTTTTCCTCTAAGCATAAAATATCCCGCCTTTCTAATTTTTTTGTTAGTATGCGGAATGAAGGCGGTGTTTATACGTTTTAATCGCATTTATTGTGAAAAAATAGGGCTTGAGTAATCATGATGAAATATTTAATCCTTATATGCCGCGCGAAGCGTTTCAATCTCCTTTGCGTATCCGTCAAGTTCGTTCGGTGTTTCCAGCAGAACTGGTATACCCTGTAATTTCGGATGGTTTATTATATTCACCATTGCCTGAAGTCCGATTGAGCCTTCGCCGATTTTTTCGTGTCTGTCCTTGTGGCTCGCAAACGGGTTTTTGCTGTCGTTCATATGAATAGCTTTGAGACGGTCAAGACCGATGATTTTATCAAATTCGTTAAGAACTCCGTCAAGGTCGTTTACAATATCATATCCGCCGTCATAGATGTGGCATGTGTCAAGGCAAACTCCCATCTTGTCCTTTAGATGCACTCCGTCAATAATCTGTTTTAATTCTTCGAAAGTTCTGCCTATTTCACTGCCTTTGCCCGCCATGGTTTCAAGCAGCACTGTAGTTGTCATATCCTCCCATAAAACGGCATTTAGCTGTTTTATAATAAGGTCTATGCCGATTTCAACACCCTGACCGACATGACTTCCCGGGTGGAAGTTGTATAACTGACCGGGTGTGTATTCCATACGGAGCAAGTCGTCCTTCATGGTGTTTAAGGCGAACTCACGCGTCTGCTCCTTGTCTGAGCAGGCATTTAAAGTATAGGGAGCATGCGCTAATATTTTGCCGAAATTATTCTCCTTTGCAAAGTCTAAAAATGACTTTACGTCTTCCTCGTCAATGGCTTTCGCCGCGCCTCCGCGAGGATTGCGGGTGAAAAACTGGAATGTGTCGGCACCAATGCTTTTTGCCTCCTTTCCCATGTGAAGATACCCTTTTGATGATGACAAGTGACAGCCTATGTTAAGCATATGTCTTCTCCTTTCAAGTATAAATGTTATATCAATCATGCTGTTCGGTACTGAAAATCCTCGTTTTTACAGCGGGGATTTTCTTTTTGCTCTCCGTTTAATAATCAGCCTTAAGAATTTGACTTGCAATTATATAATTATTATAGTATAATTTAGAAATAAAATCAATAAAAAAGTAAACGGGAGAAAATAAATGATAACAGTAACAAATGTAAGTCTGAATTTCAGCGGGCAAAACCTGTTTTCGGACGTCAATTTAAAATTCACGCCCGGTAACTGCTACGGTGTAATCGGAGCGAACGGCGCGGGAAAATCCACCTTTTTAAAAATTCTTTCGGGCGAGTTGGATTCAACCACGGGTGATGTGTCCATCGACCCTAACTGCCGTATGTCAGTTTTAAAGCAGGATCATTTCGCCTATGATGAATATAGCGTGCTTGACACAATTATAATGGGAAACAAGCGTCTTTATGATATCATGAAGGAAAAGGACGCGTTGTACGCAAAGGAGGATTTTTCGGACGAGGACGGCATAAAGGCTGCTGATTTGGAGGCGGAATTTGCAGAGATGGACGGTTGGGAAGCTGATTCCAACGCATCAAAGCTTGTTCAGGGATTGGGACTTGAAGAAAGTATTCTCTATTCAAACATGGCTGACCTCGGCGGTAATGAAAAAGTCAAGGTGCTTCTTGCTCAGGCTCTTTTCGGTTCTCCTGATATTATTCTTCTCGACGAGCCCACAAACCATTTGGATTTGCAGGCTATAGAGTGGCTTGAGGATTTCCTCCTTGACTATGAGGGCACAGTCATAGTCGTGTCGCATGACCGTTATTTTCTTAATGTTGTCTGCACGCATATAGTCGATATAGATTATTCAAAGGTAAAAATGTATGTCGGCAACTATGAGTTTTGGTATGAGTCAAGCCAGATGATGGAAAGACTGATTAAACAGCAAAACAAAAAGGCTGAGGAAAAGATAAAGGAATTGCAGACATTTATTCAGCGCTTCTCCGCTAATAAGTCAAAGTCAAAGCAGGCGACGAGCCGCAAAAAAATGCTTGATAAGCTGACGGTTGAGGAACTTCCGGCATCGTCAAGACGTTATCCTTTTGTGGGATTTGAGATGGATAGGGAAGCGGGACGCGATTTGCTTACGGTTGACAGTATTTGCAAGACTGCAAACGGCGAGAAGCTGCTTGACAATGTTTCCTTCACTATGAATCATGACGACAAGATTGCGATTATAGGCGAAAATGAAATTGCAATAACGGCGCTTATGCAGATTTTGGCGGGTGAGAGCGAGCCTGACAAGGGAACTGTCAAATGGGGTGTAAGCACATCACAAAGCTATTTCCCAAAGGATAATTCAAAGTATTTTGACGGCTGCGAACTTAATCTTGTTGACTGGCTGCGTCAGTACAGCGCGGAGGGCTTTGAAACGCAGAACGAGTCATATATACGCGGATTTTTGGGACGTATGCTGTTTTCGGGCGATGATGTGTTTAAGCAGGTGAATGTGCTTTCCGGAGGCGAAAAGGTCAGATGTATGCTGTCGCGCATGATGTTGTATGGCTCAAATGTACTTATTCTTGACCAGCCTACAAACCATCTTGACCTTGAATCAATCACTGCCGTAAACAACGGACTAAAAGCGTTCAAGGGCAATATAATTTTCGCGTCTCATGACCATGAGTTTGTCAATACCGTCGCAAACAGAATTATTGATATTCAAGAGGATGGAACAATCGTAGATAGAATGTGTACATTTGATGAGTACTTGGAAATGCGCAGGGAGGATAATGGGAAATGAAATTTGAAAATACAGAAGTGTACGGTATAAAGCGGGCGCTAAAAGGTATGAGAAATCCGCTTGAATCGTGGGCAAGAAATGATACAGTCGAGGAAAATGGAAAAATCATTATCGGTGAGAATGACCTTGGACTTGCTCAGAGATTAATACGGTCGGGATCAGAACATAGAAAATTTATGCGTCAGATTATGGTGTCGGTAGATATTACGGGTCCGCTTTATTGGTGGAAGGAATTTGACACGTATAAGGTAGGCACTGTTGCAAACAGCACGTCCACCATGCATAAACTCGCGTCAACATCGATAACGGCAGAATGCTTTGAAATTGATGATTATAACGATAATCTGGACTATGACGGCATTAGACTGGGAGATATGATAAACGGTCATATTGAGTTTTTGGAGCAAATGAGACTTAAATATCTTGAAACGAAGGACAAAGCGTACTGGAAAGAACTTATACGCTGGCTTCCTTCTGCGTGGAATCAGACGAGAACGGTTACTATGACATATGAGAACTTGCTTGCGATGTGCTCAAAGGGACAGCGTCGTTTCCATAAGCTTACGGAATGGTCTGTTTCTTTTATAGAATGGGCGAGAACTCTGCCGTACGCGCAGGAACTTTTGTTTATTGATGAACTGACTGAATAAATAAATGACAGACATAACCATGTCTGTCATTTATTTTTTATCTGTTATTTTTTGTTTGATATATAATATAAACGCGTCAATGTCGCGACAGCGTGCTGTTTTGTGTATTTATTTTGAGGGGCAAAACAGTTAAAATCCATACCGCTCATTATACCGAGATTACGCATCTTATAAACGCTTTTCGATGCCCATGATGAAATATTTTTATCATCGGCATAGATGAAAATCTTGTCGGAAACCGTCTTAAATTCAAGGTATTCCGCTATGTTGGATAAAATAACTGCCGCTTCCTCGCGTGTTATCTCGTCATTGGGAGCAAAATGCTCGTTATCTCGTCCCGAAATAATGTTTATCGACGCAAGCGCGTTTACCTGAGGAGAATCAACATCAGTGAATGTTGAAGTGGTATTTTTATCATCTATTTTATCCTTAAGCATGTTATAAGCTATTTTGCAAAAATCAAGACGCGTAATATTATCAAGGAATCCGCTCGCCATATCTGAAGACAGTATATCAGACCGCATCGCGTTCATAACGTCAGTCTGAGCCCATTGGTGAGGAGCGTCTGACTTGTTAGCGCATAGTGCAATTGCAATATTAACCGCTTTTTTCAAATCGTCATCCTTGTAACAGGTTCCGTCAGCATTGAGAATATCCGCGTAGTCCGCGTCAATATGCAAACCGGTATCGTTTATTGACATTTTTACTGACAAATCGCCGCCGATTCCGTCCGTTGTGATTCTCATTGACGAAACGCGCGCCTTGTCCTCTTCGCTAAGCAAAGGTTTTATACGCTCCCATGTGCGGTTTGACAAATCCGTCACCGCGGCATTTCCGACATGTTTAAGATTCCCTTCAATTACATAATAGTTCTCATCCTCGAATAAATTGTACGGATAAAATTGCAGTCTTGACGAATTCAGAGTATACGTGTTTCCGTAAATATTATGCCATATGTATAAATTGTCTTTTTTTTCGGGACGACCCCATGCCGTGATCATAACTTCTTTAAGTTTCTCAAAAGCAGTGTTATCGGTAAGCGTGATATACATCTCAGACAATGAATTGTTTGTGCCTTTATCTGATACATTCAGAGTAAAGGTATCTTTCATATTAAGCAGTCTCACGCGCGCTTGGTATACTGTGTTTGAATCTGATGACGGAATCTGATTGAGATGTATTCCTGTTTGTTTTTCAAACTCGTTTGCCGATGTGTAGAACGGAAGACGAGTTTTCTTGCTGATTGTATACACTTTATTTTCAGCGGCAGGGCGCGCTTGCTTTTGATAAGATGGTGTGTCTTCGCTCATGATTGTTTTGGCGAGTGTAAGCCCGGCGTCCGCGGAGTATACGAGCATGTCGGTTGAGATTGTGTCAATAGTGTCTGAGGCTTTGTGGATTTCGTCCGTTATAGCAGGGTGCTCAAAGTAAAGAATGGGAATCTGACGAGCGAAAAATGACTGATGGTCGCTTATTCCGATTTCCTGCTCATGCGGCTGGAGATGCGAATAATTATCGCTTTGTTTCAGAAGTTCAAGCAGATAATTTGAATTGCCGTCCATTGTGTCGATTCTGACTTCGCCGTCTCTTTTTCCTGCGAGCATATCAAAATTAATCATGCCTATGACACGGTTGCGGTCTGCACCGAGATTTTTCGCGTAGTATTCCGAGCCGATAAGTCCCGGTTCTTCCGCGTCAAATGCGACAAAACG
The DNA here is from genome assembly GCA_910585485.1 of uncultured Clostridia bacterium. Lineage (GTDB taxonomy): Bacteria > Bacillota > Clostridia > UBA1381 > UBA1381 > Hominilimicola. Next base: position 6,443 of record CAJUEZ010000009.1, on the reverse strand, counting down.
TATTTCTGTGTCTGTCGGAATGTCGCGGAGCAGCCGAATAAGTTCAAACATAACCGCCATACCTGAACCATTGTCGTTTGCGGCGGGGTAATTATTGGCTCCGTCGTAGTGAGCGCCGATTATAAGTATATCGTTGGTTTTGTTTGTTGTGTTAGGCAAAATGCTTCCTATAATATTAACAGCCGTATAAGGATTGCCGTCGCCGTCTGTAAGCGTGCTTGTAAAAGTCTGAGTGGATACATTCAGCTTGTAGTAATTGAATACGTCCGTAACATATTGGCGGGCATCCGCTATTTCCTTATTTTTAAATCCGCGCGGTTTTGATGAGAGAATGCGGATTGTCTCAAGCATTGAGGCGGCACTTATGTTGCTGTCCGGAGCGTATGCGCCCGCGTTTATGGGCGAGGACAGCGTAAATAATATAAGTAAAGCGATAACGAGTTTCTTCATATAAATGTACTAAATCTCCTATTAAAATATTCATGTCTAAAACTAACAAAATTTTACCACAACATATATTTATTTGTCAATAAATCAGGTAAGAAAAGTGTAATCCTTTATTTGACAAAAAAAGTAAAGATAGATTTCTGATTTAAAATTTAAAGCGCATTTTGAACAAAAAACACTGTAAATTATACATCGAATTTATGAAAAAGACTTTAAAAATTCAGAAAAATATGTTATTATATAGATAATAATCACTATGCTTAATTTTAGAATAGCAAAAAATGTGATACGTAAATATCAGAGGGAGGAATAACGAAATGTTCAAAAATTCAAAGAAGAACTTAAAAAAGTTAGGTGCGATTTCTTTGGTTCTTGCGCAGGTTGCTGCAGTCGGAGTGGTTGCTCCGGTTACAAACGCGGGAGCGTTTGCGGGCAGCGCTGTAACAAGAAAAATGGAAAACCTTGACAGAGGTGTTGTTGCTACAAAGACGAATGACGGCGTTCTTGTTTCGTGGAGAAGACTGGCTACAGAACCGGCAGACACCACATTTACTCTTTACAGAAATAAGGAAAAGATTAACGAGGGTGCGGTTACAAACTTTGTTGATAAACAGGGCAGCGTGAATGATAAGTATACCGTTGTATGCAATGGTCAGATGTCAAAGAGCGTAAGCGTATGGGCAAATGGCTATCTTGACATTCCGCTTCACAACACACCGGAGAGCGATGTTGTTCAGATGGACAGAAACGGTGTTTATGTAGGCGCGTATACACCGGGTGACGCGTCATACGGTGACCTTGACGGTGACGGCGAATACGAAATCGTAATGCTGTGGAATCCGTCAGACGCTAAGGATGCTGCATCAAGCGGAAGAACAGGTAAAGTATTCATGGATGCTTATAAGCTTGACGGTACTTTCATGTGGAGAATTGACATGGGATTCAATATCCGCGCGGGCGCTCACGATACAATGCTTAACGTGGCTGATTTTGACGGTGACGGAAGAGCGGAGGTTATGGTAAGAACCGCTGATGGCACTATTGACGGTCAGGGCAATGTTATAGGAGACGCTTCAAAGGGTGATACATATGAGAACAGCTGGGCTGCTATGAACGGCGGTAAAAATCTTCAGGGGCCGTTGTATGTAACATGTTTTGATGGTGAGACAGGTAAGGCTCTTGACACTATTGATTATTTCCCGAATAATCAGGCAGGATCACAGGCTGTTTCACTAAGCTTCGGTGATGACTTTGGTAACCGTTCGGAAAGATATAATTCAACTATCGCTTATCTTGACGGTCAGAGTCCGTCAGCCGTATTCGCAAGAGGTTATTACTTCGGTAAAAACATCTCTAACCCGAACGGACGTACAGGCGCGGCGGCTTACAGCTTCAAGAACGGCAAGCTGAGCGTGGATTGGACATTTGATACTGCTGAAAGCAAGTATAATAACCTTATCGGTCAGGGTAACCACCAGATTGAGGCCGGTGACGTTGATGGTGACGGTAAGGATGAAATCCTTTACGGCGCTTTGACATGGGATGATGACGGTTCTATTCTTTGGTGTACATATCAGGAGCATGGTGATGCTATGCATCTTGGTGATTTCGACCCGACAAAAGAAGGACTTGAATTCATGAAGGTTTATGAGGATTATGGCGCGGAATCTGAAGTTTTTGATATGAATGGTTCAGCTTTAGCTCCTTATGTGACAGATAATACAATATTTAAAAATTCTGCGGCAGCTGCTTCAAACGGCGCTCCGGAGGACAGACATCAGTGGGGTTCTTCAATGCAGAATGCAAAGACCGGTGAATTTTATCAGATTCATAATGGTATAAAAGATACGGGTCGTGGCATGGTTGCAAACATTGGTTACGGCGACTCATTCTATGTAATGTGGGGCGCGGGCTCATCAGGTTACTGGGATAATAACGGAAATGAACTTCCTGATTTGAAGGCTGCAATGAACGGCAGAATCTACTGGACAGGCGATTTACAGGAAGAACTTCAGGACCACAAGGGCGCAGGTCAGGAAATCACAATTACAAAGTGGAATGACTCAACAAAGAAATTTGATGAAATCTTCGTTGGCGAAGGCTCACATTCAATAAACAGCACAAAGGGTAATCCAAACCTTCAGGCTGATCTTATTGGTGACTGGAGAGAAGAAATTGTTTCTTACGCAATCACAGGCCAGGATACAAAGAAGGAAAAGATGATGATAAAGGGTGACTGGGATAAAGATGTAGAAGTTGAGATGGATAAGACTGTTTACCAGTATTCATTGAGAATCTTTGAGACACCGTATCCAACAGAATATAACTTCTATACTCTTGCGCATGATGATATATACAGAAATTCATCAGCGGCAGATACTAACTGTTATAATCAGCCTCCTCACATCAGCTGGTACATGAATGACGCGATAGCTGATTCACAGTACAAGACTCAGCCGGATGCAAATGTTACACTTGTGTCAAACAAGTATACACCGACAGCATTCAGCGAGGCGGCTCTTCCTGAGGGCGGCTCGTCAGTTCCGGCAGATTCACCGTTTACAGATATTGCGGGACACTGGGGCAAAGCATTTATTGAAAAGATGTATAAGGCAGGAGTTATCAGTGGTATGACTGACACAACATTTGTTCCTGACGGTACTGTAACAAAGGGTCAGTTCGTAACTCTTATTTCTCAAGCTCTTAAGCTTGACACAGTAGATACAGAGGGTCACTGGGCAGCTAAGTTTGTTAATGCTGCAAAGGCTGCAAATCTTATAGCTGACGATATAGCTGTTGCTACAGACGCTGATCTTGATACACCGATTACAAGAGAAGAGATGGCTTCGATGGTAGCAAAGGCAGCCGCTTATAAGAATATTGCGGTTCCTGCTGACGTTGCTCTATCATTCGCTGACGCGGCTGATATTAGCGCATGGGCAGGCGCTGACGTTAACAATGCGGTTGCGCTTGGCATTATAAGCGGTATCGACCAGGAGGATGGAAGCGTTAAGTTTGAACCAAAGGCTAATGCTACAAGAGCTCATGCCGCAACAATGCTTTCACAGCTTTGTGACTTATTCTAATAGATAATAAGTAATATTAAGAGGACGCGTTTGCGTCCTCTTTTGCTTTGTAAAATTGTATTGAAATTTATTTTAAAATATAGTATAATATATGACAGATGTAAAGCAATACTTAGAACGTGTGCCATAGAAATATGGCGGAATGGAGAATGATATGAAAATCAAAAAACTTGTATCACTAATATTGACACTTTCAATTTTCGGAGCAGTATTTATTGTGCCGTCTGCGCGAGCGGAGGAACTTATCGGTATAGTTGTTGATGAAAAGGACCTCAAACCTGACGGTGAAAACGGTGTTGTTATTGAAGAAACAGTGCCTGACGGCGACTATACCGTAACCGTAACAACAGGCGGTAAAACGGAAACAAATGCGAATGTTTACATAAACGGCGGCGAGCGTGTGCGCGCGTTTACGCTGGAAGCGGGTGAAACACAGGAGGACGTAATGCCTGCCGTACCGCAGGACGGTAAAATAACGGTGCAGGTCAAAGGCGAAAACCCGAATGTAACAGGCATTAAGATTGAGCAAATTCCGAACAGAACTGAAAAAGGCGAAAAAACTACTATATATATTGCGGGCGACTCAACCGCGCAGACGTATGACTATGTAAAGGCATACCCGCAGACGGGCTGGGGACAGATGTTCGGCAATTATTTCACGGACGATGTTGTAATTGAAAACCGCTCAATGGCGGGCAGAAGCTCAAAGAGCTATAATAATGACGGCAGACTTGATAAAATCCTGACCGAAATGCACCCGGGCGATTATGTGTTTATTCAGTTCGGTATAAATGACGGTGCTGAGAATAAGCCCGAGCGTTACATAAGTGTTGATGATTATAAGAAGCTTATAACGGAAAAGTACATGGGCGAGGTTGAAAAGCGCGGGGGTATACCTGTGCTTATGACTGCTTCTGCCGCAAGCTGGTGGGACGAGGAAAAGAATAATTTTATGGAGTCACGCGCTGACTATGCCGATCCGACAAGAGAAATTGCAAAGGAAACAGGCTGTGCGTTTATAGATATTAACAGAATTATGACTGACGCGTGGAATACAATGGACAAGGACAAGGTTCTTTCGGGATATTTTGTGTGTGAGCCGTTAGAGAGTAAGGCATATCCTGTCGGCACAAACGACACCACGCATATGAAGGAAAAGGGCGCGAAGCGTGTAGCTGGTATGGTTGCGGAGGAAATCAAAAAGAGCGTTCCCGAATTAGCAAAGTATCTAAAAGGTGAGGCAGCGTTTGGCGATATAGACGGTAACTGGGCAGAAGACTATATTAAAGCTCTTGCCGCTAAAGGTCTTGTTGACGGAGTGGGCAGCGGTATGTTTGCCCCCGAAGGACCTGTAACACGCGCGGAGTTTTTGAAAATGGCGATGGACGCGTGCGGAATTAACGGTCACGCATACCGCGAGGGTGAGTGTCTTGACGCAGCCAATGACGATTGGTACTGCTATTACTTGCAGGGCGCACTTGATAAGGGACTTGTTCCGTATCAGATGATATTTGGTTGTGCAGGAACAGAGCAGTCTATAAAGGTGCTTGCAGAAGCAACAGAGAGTAGTGAAGCTGTAACAACAACCATTATATCTTATATAAGGGAAGAAATGCCTTCAGATGTAAAACATACAGGACAGATGTATTTTCATGGTGATAAACCCATTACCCGTGAAGAAATGGCGGCTATTGCGATGAACTGTAAGAACTATGAAATGCGCTCTGCGAGCGATTGGGATATGTCTTCTTATTTCGATATAAGCTCTTTTACAGACTATAATGACATAAGTAGTTGTTATCTTTCAAATGTAATTAAAATGTGCGGATTAAAATACCTTAGCGGTATGGATGATAGTACATTCAGACCGAAAGAAACACTTACACGCGCACAGGCAGCGGTTGTGATGAATAGATTAGCTAATTTCTTTAGATAGAAGATAAATTGTAATTTGAAAGACAACAAAGGAGATAGGATAAAATGAAATTAAAAAAGACAGTATTGGCGGTAATCTTATCGTCAATGGTTCTGAGCACTACTGCGGGCGCGGCAGATTTTGCTGACGTACGCGGTCACTGGGCGGAAAGTGTAATAAATAATCTCGCGGACGCGGGAATTGTAAGCGGTGTGACGGATACCCGGTTCAATCCTGACGGAATTGTAACGCGCGCGGAGTTTCTGAGAATGGCGCTTGGCGCGGGCGGCATAGAAGATACCGTATACCGTAAGGGTGAGTGTCTGGACGTAAACGAGGGTGAATGGTTTGCGCCGTGTATTCAGAGCGCGCTTGATAAGGGACTTATTCCGGAGGGGATGATAAGCGGTTATTCTGTAACAATCAAAGAAGATGAAAGCGGTTCAAAAGCTGTATACAGCGGAACATTTAATGCAAATGCACCAATAAAAAGAGAAGAGATGGCATATATAACTCAGTCTGTGTACCAATATAGCATGGAGAAGGACGAGTATGAGAAGCTTGCGGTTTCTATGGATATGCCGTTTTCAGACTTGAATGCGGTATCAATATGGGCATTGGATGGTTTAAAGCACGCATATTCGAATGAATTGATTTCGGGTATGGATGACGGGACTTTTATGCCTCAGAGCAGTGCGACTCGTGCGCAGGCGGCTGTGATTATAAATAATTTGCTTGATAAGTGAGGTGTAAATAATGTTTAGTAAAAAAACAATAAGAATTATTTGTCTTTGTACGGCGATTGCTATAGCGCTGCCGATTATGATAGGTGTTTTATATATGATTTTTCAGCGATTTTAATGAGTGAAAGGATTGCTTAATGCAGTCCTTTTTTGCTTTAATATATTAGAAATATCTCTTTATAATTATGTCTGAAACAGTATCCGAAAAAAAATATGCAAAAAAAGCGAAAAAAGTTTAAAAAAAAGCTTGAC
>CAJUEZ010000008.1 GCA_910585485.1 uncultured Clostridia bacterium | reverse complement strand
ATTTTACCATAGAAGGTGCTTTTTTTCTATTGTCCATTTTTACTGGTTCTGTTCAAGAACGATTTGCTTTTTTTATTCTGTTTCCTTGTCTTTTTTAATTCTTATTATGTATTCTGTGCCCCAGTCAAAAGCGTTTTCTTTAAGTTCCGTGTCTATTCCGCTTTTTTTCATCATATCCACGGCGCGTCTGACGGTGTTCTTAAAAACCTTCACGTCCTTCGCTGTTGTGACGCGCAATTCATTTATAGCTTTCTTCCTTCGCGCGTTCATACTGCGCACCAATTCTTCCGTCTGCGTGACGTTAAGATTATCCCTGCATACAATTTTAACCGCTTCAAGCTGTTTTTCCTCATCGGTGAGAAGCAGCAGCGCACGCGCGTGACGTTCTGACAAATCATAATCGCGTATCAATTTTTTTACGAGCGGCGGAAGCCGTAAAAGGCGCATTTTATTTGCCACGGCGGACTGACTCTTTCCCACCTTCAGCGCGAGTTCTGTCTGCGTCATGCCCTGCTCGCGGATAAGGTTTTTATAACTCTCGGCTATTTCAAAGAATGATAAATCTTCACGCTGTAAATTCTCCAAAAGCGCCAAAATAGCGGATTTATCATTATCAGCGTCTATTATAACCGAAGGTATCTCCTCCAGTCCCGCCATCTGTGCCGCGCGGAATCGGCGTTCACCCGCCACCAGTTCATATTCCCCGCCATATCGGCGCACTGTTATCGGCTGTATAAGACCATATTCTAAAATAGAATTTTTAAGTTCCTCCATAGCCTCCGGGTCAAAATATTTTCTCGGCTGATTAGGATTAGGCGCTATCATGTATAGCGGCAAAGATACAATTTTCGGTTTTTCCTGTTGAGGTTGTTTCTTTAAAAGGTTTATCATGATGCTTCTCCTGTAATGTAAATTCCAATTTGTATTCACGAACATATTTCTGCAAAATAAAAGAGTAAGCGGCGATAATGTAAGCTCCTGATGAATTTCACTTGATGTAATTACATTATCGCCATTTACCCTCGGTGGTGGAAGGTGTAAGACATTTGGGGGTAGAACAGGGCCTTGGGGAAACCCTGTTTGAAATGTACCTTTTTGATACTGTTCTGTCTTACATTTACTATTATAGCATATTTTTTCCAGTTGGCAAGCATTTTCATGCGCGCCGTTTCGACATGACTTTGCACTATTTTTTTATTTCGATATATTATAACATGTTCCGAGCGGAGTTTTTGTCGCAATTCCCGCTTTTCTGGGATATTTGAGCGGAGTTTGTCCTACTTTTTTTATAATAATTATCTTGTGCTTTAAATCTGTGAATGGAATATCCGCTTCAAAAACATCTTCAATTTTTCCGCCGAGAATACTTATCGCGCGCCTTGCGTCCTTTAATTCCTCGTCCGCAAGCGGACCTTTAAGCGCGAGGAAATATCCGCTTCGCTTCAAATATGGAATACACCATTCTGAAAGCACTGTTAAATTCGCCACCGCGCGCGACACAACCGTGTCAAACTGACCGCGGTACTGTCTGTCTCTCCCGCCGTCCTCCGCGCGCGCGTGTACGTATTCCACGCCGTCAAGATTAAGTTCTGACTCGACCTCTCGTAAAAAGTTTATACGCTTATTAAGACTGTCAAGAAGTGTCAGTTCAATTTCAGGACGCGCTATTTTCAGCACCATCCCCGGAAAACCCGCACCTGTGCCCACATCTATAACTCTGCCTTTAACATGACCCGTCTGCAAAGCCGTCAGGCTGTCAAGAAAATGCTTTGTCGCAATTCCCTCGTTGTCAGTTATTGCCGTGAGGTTAATTTTTTCATTCCATTCAACTAACAGCTTCGCATAATTTGTAAGTTTATTTACTTGCGCGTCATTAAGCGGTATATTCAATTTTTCAGTTCCGTTTATAATTAAATCACGCATATTTCACCTTATAGATTTTTCATCCATTCCGTCATGGGAGAAACATAAATTGTCTGATAACCTAACTCGTTAGGGTGACATCCGTCTCCGCCGGGAGCGTTCTCAGTTTCAAAATAAAGCTTTTTCTGTTCACTGTCTTTAACATTAACACCGATTTCCTGATTATTCCTCGAGTATAAATCAATATATGGAACACTCCATTTTTCGCATACAGATTTCATCATCTCATAATACGGCGCAAAGCCTTCCTCAGCGTCATATGTGAACGGATCGTGTATTATAACGAAACCCGTTTTACTCTCAGCATAGTTATTTCTTATATTAAAGAATATACTCTCCAAACCGCCCGCCATAGTATTTTCGTCATATCCGCCGTTAAAATCCGCAGTCAATTCGCCCAAAGGCGCATGATTCCAAAAATCATTCACTCCGCCTTCTATTATTATGTAATCCGGACCCGCGTCAAAACCATTTGCCATATCTATTATACATGGACGAAAACCATCTGAATCGGCGGACCACTTAATATTTCTCGCCAAAGTCGCTCCGCCTTTGCTCGGATTCATGACCGTCATATTATTTTCTTCGCCAATCAATTTTCCATATCCGCCATTATAATTTGTTCCGTAGCTTATACTGTCGCCTATAAACGCGACTGTTTTTCCGCTTAGCGGATTATTCGAAACATTTGATTCTCCATATTCGACATAACATGATGTCGTCAAAAGGGCTGCCATAAGAACAGAAATTGTTTTATACATAATATCACCCCAAGATTTTTTCAATCAAAATAGCCAATTCCTCAGCTTTTTTAGTTATATATTCAACGTCCTTACCCTCAATCATAACACGTACCAAAGGCTCTGTTCCGGACGGGCGGATAAGTACTCTTCCCTCGCCCGCAAACTCATCTTCAAGAGCCTTGCATGCCGCCGCAATTTCCTCATTTTCCATATAAGTGTTCTTATTTTCAAGCTTTACTGCAGCGTTTTTAAGTACCTGTGGCATTACCTTAACAATACCCGCCGCCTCCGAAGCGCGAAGTCCTGTCTTTTTCAGCACTGCCAAAAATTGAAGCGCGCTGACAAGTCCGTCTCCCGTTGTGTTATGGTCAAGGAATATTATATGTCCTGACTGTTCACCGCCGATATTATATCCGTTTTTCAGCATCTCCTCAAGCACATAACGGTCACCCACTTTTGTGCGCGGAATATTTATTCCAAGCTTTTCGCCTGCTATAAACAATCCAAGATTACTCATAACTGTGGCAACAAGCGTATTCTGCTTAAGCGAACCGTTATCACGCATAAATTTAGCGCAAGCCGCCATAATCTGATCACCGTCAATCAAGTTACCGTTTTCATCAACAGCAAGCATTCTGTCCGCGTCACCGTCAAAAGCGATACCTATGTCCGCGCCAATGGAAGTAACATATGCCTGCAAACTTGCCATATGAGTTGAACCGCACATGTGATTTATATTGACACCGTCGGGAGTGTTATGTATCGCTTCCACATTTGCGCCAAGCTTATTCAGAGCTTTAAAAGCCGTCTCATAGCTTGCACCGTTCGCGCAGTCAACAGCAACCTTTAATCCGTCAAGACGGCAGTCAATAGTATTAACCGCAAACGCTACATAATCCTCTACCGCGTTGTGATTCGCGCTTACATAGCCGACTTTTCCGTGTGTCGGAAGTGAGTCGATTGTTTTTTCGCCCAAAATATAGCTTTCTATTTCATCTTCAATAGCGTCAGAAAGCTTATAACCATCACCGTTAAAAAACTTAATACCGTTATACTCGCACGGGTTATGCGACGCGCTTATAACCACACCGGCATCAGCCTTATAATACCTTGTCAGATACGCTACGGCAGGTGTTGGCACGATACCAAGCGGAATAACCTTCGCGCCCATTGAGCAAAGTCCCGCAGTAAGAGCCGCTTCAAGCATATCGCCCGATTTTCTCGTATCTTTGCCGATAAGTATTCTCGGTCTTTTTGAGCTGTGCTTTGTAAGCACATATGCCCCGCTCTGACCTGTCTTAAATGCCAGTTCCGCCGTTAAATCCTGATTCGCAATTCCCCTTATTCCGTCTGTACCAAATAGCTTTCCCATTTATCTTTTCCTCCTGAATTCAATACCTTATTATACATATTATACAATAAAGCAAACAAAAAGTAAACTATTTAACAAAATTTACATTACATGCAGCATACCATTTTCCTCGCTCAATTCAAAATACGTCGGACGCTCAAGCGGGTTTTTGTTAGGTGAATGCAGAAGCAGTAACAGCTTGTTGTCAAAAGTTTTAAAAATCATTCCATGACCGCCGTCCTTTTTAAACAGCAACTCATCACGCTGAATCCAGTTACCGTCAATATCTCCGTTATCGGATACGGCAATCGCCTCCGTGTAACCCTCTTTTCCCATACTTGACCAAAGCAGAAGGAGCGTTCCGTCCGCGCATCTGTAGGGATAAGGTCCGTCAGTTATATAAATACCCTCGCGTCCCTCAACAATCCAGTTTGCCTCGCTTGCGTGAAACAGCGTAAACGGCTCGCCGACAGCGCGCTTTAAATCGGAGCTCATACGAACGGCGCACATCTCTCCGTCCTGTACCTGCACCCACTCATGGCAGAAAATCATATACGGTGTGCCGTCCTTTGAAATATAGAGCGTACCGTCAAGCGCCTCCCAATCGGACGGGGTTATTGTTCCCTCGCTCCAAACGATAAACTCGCTGTCAGGCTTTTCAGCGCGCAGTACCATAGTACCTCGACATCTGTCCGCCGATTTAAAAGACGCAAACATATAAAACGCGCCGTTATACTCGTACACCTCAGGCGCCCAGTAATGTCTGTCTGCCCAAAAATCGGGTGTTCGGGTAAATATCTCCTTCGGCTCAGACCAGTTTTCCAAGTCCTCGCTTACGTATACGTCAAGACCTGTCGCACTGTCACCCCACACTTCGCTGCCGCGCGAGCCGTAGAGGTAGTATTTGCCATTGTACGGCAGTATGAACGGGTCACGTATGTTTATTTCACTTCGTTTCATTGTTTTTCTCCTTTGATTTGTTTGTAAATTGTTGTTTATATGCATTTTAAGCGGGACGTCGGGGACACCGTCCCCGACAATATCATTTTAAAATAGGGCGTGTAGGCGCCGGCGTCCTCGACAGCCCGAAAGGCTCCCCCCTTATGGGAAGGCGCTTAATATCCCATTACAGCTGCAAGTATCTGATTATACGCCCAGTGTGACGGCGATACATCATTAAACGGATTTTCTTCCGTCTGTATGTTGTCCGCCTCGCGTCCCAATGCTTTATTTATCATTGTTACCGCTTCCGCGCGGGTGATTGTATTATCCGGCTTGAAAATATGTGCGTCATAACCGCTGAGTATATTTTTCATATATAATTCCTGAATATATCCTGACGCAAAATGGCTTGGCGGCACATCTGAAAAGCTTGTCTTTTTGCTGTTACCGTTTATATCAAGATACTTACCGATAATCACTGCCATCTCAGCTCGTGTGATTGTATTTTCAGGCTTGAACGTGCCGTCCTCATAGCCTGTAATATAGCCATTCTCCGCTGTGAAATTAATATACTTTGCGTACCACTTATCGGACGATATATCACTGAATTTATTTTTATAGGTCTTGTTTTCGTCAAAATCCGATTGAAGACTTGCAATAATCGCCGCCGCTTCCGCGCGGGTAATTGTGTTGTCGGGTCTGAATGTGCCGTCTGTATAGCCTGAAACATACGCTGTGTTCGGTTTGTTTATTCTTCCGTCAGTTTTAAGCGTGATTACGCTCAGTGAATTTGCGGGAGCGTTATATGTAAACTCATTTGAAGCGTTTGTGATTTCACTGTTTTTCGGCACAATAGCATTTTTATTTTCAAGACTGTTTTCTAAGCTTGTATCGCCCGACATAAGCGTTACCTCTGCTATACTGTCCGAAACATTCGCGCCGTTTACGTTTATTCCCACGTTCGTGTCACCGCCGAGCGTGTTTACAACCTTAACGATAATCTCGCCTGTTGTAGATTTGTACACGCTTGACGCGTACACGGGACCGCATTCCTGCGGTTTAACGTATGAGCAGATAAATTCCCCGTTCAAATACGCTTTTATCTCATAATCACTCACTTCTACTTTTACATCATACCACTCATTGTCATTGATATGAACATTGCCCACATACGACTGCTCGGCAACATTACCCGTTTCTGCGCTGACACCGTTTACAATACGCTGCACCTTTGCCGTTGTGTTGCCCCAACCGCCGATATTTACTCTATAGTAATTTTGTCCGTCCTCAGCGGCAACACCTACTTGAAATCCCTCGCCGCCTGCTGTCTTTTTTGCTTTTAATGTAACGGTATAATTTGAATCATTTTCCATCTCAAACCACGAGGTTGAACCGGTTGAATCTGACGACTGCACAAACGCGTCTTCTTCATTTACTGACCAGTCGCCATTTCCTATATGCCAACCCTCATATTCAGGGTTGAGTTTAATTTCGGTTTCACCCTGACGAACGGATATGTCCTTAAACTCATTATGCGTACCCCATGAGCCAAGCACAACACCTCCGCGGAGCGTGCCATCTTTTTCAATGCCGTTCATTTTAACGTCTGTCGTGAACGAATAATCGCCGCGGTTATTTGAAAACAGCGACTGCACATAATAATTCGGGGTCAGCACATAATCATCGTTATTAAACCAAATCATATTTGCCGCCGCCCACTGCACATTGCCATACTTTGCAAACATCGGCGCGTAGCTTGCCATTTTTACAACGTCCGCGTTGCGCTCCAAACCTGTCATAAATGCCGCTTCCGAAAGCGCATTATACCACGTGTTTCCCTTTGATGCGTACTCGCCCAGGAATACCTTTGTATTTGTGTCGCGACGATAGTTATCATAGCGGTAAGCGTGCTGTCTGAACCAGTCGGGGTTTTCGTAATAGTGCTCGTCCATAAGGTCGGCTAATTCCTGATTACTATTCGCCCAGTTCCACGCAAGGTCGTTGCCTGTTCCGCTTGACGCTGTGCCCGATGTTGTAACAAGATTTATATCGGGATACTTTTCGTGTATCTGCTTTGCAAACTCATTATAACGCTCAAAATAAATCTCGCCGTACTGCTCGTTGCCGATACCGATATACTTCATATTAAACGGTTCTTTATGTCCCATTTCAATACGCTTTTTCGTCCACGGATTGCTTTCATCAGTGCCGTTTGCGAACGCGATTAAATCGAGCGCATCGTCAATATAAGGCTGCAATTCGTCCATGGGTACAAGGTATTCCTCGTCTGTTGCGCTGCCGCTGCGTACCTGACATGCCATACCGCAATTTAAAATCGGCACAGGCTCCATACCGAGATCCTCGCACATCTGAAAATACTCGTAAAAGCCCAGTCCGTAGGTCATTTTATATGTACCGTCCGTATCCCAGATGTTTATCATTTCTTTGCGCTCGCTGACGTCGCCTATGGTGTCCTTCCAGTTCCAAGCCTCGTCCATGGTGCGTCCCTCAACAGCGCAGCCGCCTGGGAAACGTAAGAATGACGGGTGCATTTCCTCTAACTTTTCCATTAACTCCTTGCGCAGTCCGTGACCCTTGTAGGTGTCCTCAGGGATAAGCGAAACGACATCAATATATGAACACGGCTCTCCGACATTTTTAATCCTTAAAACAGCCTTATCCGTTGTTTCTTTAGGCATAAGAACACCTTCAACTTTTTCCCATATTCCGTCCTCTGCATTTTCGCTTTTTACTATTATTGTATCTCCGCCGAGCGAAACTTCAAATTCACCCGTTGAATTACCCGACATAACATACATAGAAAAGTTATATTTTTCTCCTGCCTCTATGCTCATGCCCATATAACCGTCATTTTCAATAGTTTCATTTGGAATGAGCGCCATATAATGCGGATTATTTTCGTTCATTCCTCCGATGCTTTGCACCTTGGAATGCTGGCTTAAAATTTTCCACGAATACAGCGGGTCGTTCATTTCAAAGGAGCGGTTTTGTACCATTTCCGCGTACAGTCCGCCGTCTGCTGATGAATTTATGTCCTCAAAAAACAGTCCCCACATTGTGTCGGAAATCTTTTTTGAGCGGTCTGACGCGTCAATATTTACAGTGTACGGGTTCTCGTCCGTGCCTGTAATATAGACGGTGTATAATTTGGAAACTCCGTCAACTTCTGCCGCAAGAGTTACCTGTTCGGTTTTATTTTTATGCGTTACCGCGCCTGTTTCGGTGTCGATAAGCCCAGAATTATATTTATCAACCCATGTAAGTACGCCGATTTTCGGCAATTCAATTTTATCGCCCGTTATAATCTGCATGTCTTCAATCGCATAGCTGTCAAGAAGTCTTTCGGGTTTTATTTTGCCCTCGGCCATTACGCTGCATACATCATTGCGGTCAAGCGCAGTATCATACATACAAAAGTCATCCACAACAGCCGATAAATACGCGTCTCCGTCATAATGCGACTTACCTATGTAGTTAAGCTCGTTTTTAATATTGGAAAGAGCCTGAACGCCCGATTTTGACTTTATAAGCCGACCGTTTCTATAGTAGGAAACTGTTCCGTTATCCACAGTCACGGCATAATGTACCCAATCGTCTCTTACAGTTTCCTGCTGCGCGTCCATTGTGTCCGCGCCCGAAGGCGACTTCATTTCAACTCTTGCCGCGCCGCCGCTATAGGGCGCAAAGAAAAAGTTATTATTTGAGTCCGTGCCGAAATCAAACACGCGCCCCCATGTAGTAAGCTTATTAAGCTTGACCCACGCGGTAATGGTCATGCTGTCTGATAAAATGTTTTCCGGCAAAAGCGCGTAGCCGTCAGCGCCGTCCAAAAGCAGTCCTTTGCCCGCGTTGCCGTCCTCGGTAACGCTTGCGCCGCCGCTTAGTTTAAGTTCATTTTTGCCGTTTTCATCTGTAAGCGCGTTTGCATTGTCAAATGTGTAGCGTAAAATCGGCTTTGGTTCTGTATTCGCCGCTAAGCTTACCATCGGCAATGCCGTGATTGTCATTGCAAGCGCGGAAAGCGCTGCAATCAGTCTTTTTTTCATAATTCTTTCTCCTTTTATATTTATTTTATTTTTGCTTTATTTTTCAAATCGTTGTTTGTTTGCCGCTTTTATAGATACATTCCATAACATACTGCTCTAATGCCGCCCAATCCATGACGCGTCCCTCTTTAATATCAAGATCAATTTCCGCTACGCGTCTTACCATCCATGTAAGAGTGTCCTCATCAAATCCGCGCGCGCCGTCTATATACTTTCTCGCGATATACGGCGAAACCCCCAGTTCAACCGCGATTTCACTCTGAGACGCGCCCCGCATAAGTTTAGCGTGCAGCATTTTTTCAAAACTCGCAAACATCAGATACAAAAGCGTAAAGGCATTTTCACGCACTGTTTTTAAATTTGACAATGTTGACATCGCCTTAGTTGTATTCCCCGTCATAATCGCGTCTGTTAATTCAAATACTATTACCTGCATAGACTTTGAAACAACTCTGTCAATATCACTCTTATAAATCTCCTCATCACAAAAATCCAGTAGTTTATTAAGTTCATTATTTATGTTATTGAGTCCCGGATCGCACAAAGTTATAAGATAATACGCGTTTTCTTTACTCATACGTTTTTTTGCGTTAAGACATTGCTTAACTACCCATGTGACAAGGTCCGCGTCGCTCATATAGCTAAATTCAACAGCCACTCCCGCCTTTACAGCCGCTTTATACAGCGCGCTTCTTTTATCCACGCTTGCCTCATCAAAAATCACCACGGTATCATCTGAAATACGCTTAAACTTTTCAAGCCAAAATTCCTTCTTTTCCTCAGTAGACGGACCGCCTGACGAACGTTTTGACGAAAAAATACCACTGTCCTTAATATGAATCAGTTTTTTATCAGTCATCATAGGAAAACTCTCCCACGCGTCGTCATATTCCGAAAATGAAACGTCCGCGCCGTCAAGCTTAATATGATTAAATTCAGAGAAACCGCCGTCAGGCACACAGTCTGTCACTCGCTTTACATACATATCACGAAGAAAATCCTCCTCGCCGTAAAACACGTATAATGGCGAAAGCTTACCCTCTTTTAGCTGTTTCTTTAATTTTAATAAATCCTCATTCTTTTTAACTGCCATAATCTATCTCCTGTTAAATGTCTCTATTTTGACTTGCCCGCTCTTTCTTGCGGAAAAAGTTATATCCCCGTCATAATCCGTTCTGTAAATCTCAGTGTCTTTTAGTCTTTCCAATACCTCGTCATCCGGCAGCGCGTAGGTATTATTCTCATCGACGCTTATTACTGCATAGTCGGGATTGACCGCTTCAACCCATTCCGCGCTTGTCGATGTTTTTGAACCATGATGAGCGATTTTTAACAAGTCCGCCTTGCTTATCTTGTCAGCGTTAATCATGTTTTTCTCTGCGAAGGAGGACATATCGCCTGTAAATACGGCAGAAAAGTCACCGTATTCCAAACGATATACACACGTCGTGTCATTTTCGTCATTACTTAATTTAGTGTTTCCCACGGGAGGAATAGCTCGTATTTTCATTCCGTTATTATATGTAATAAGTGTTTCTTTCGACATATAATGAACCGTTGTTCCGTTTTCCGCCGCCGCTGTTTCCAAAGCCTGCCGCCATTTGCTGCCTTCCATATTATCCGGCAGAAATAAATTTCTTACTTTAATATTCTCAATTGCGGCGATAATTCCCTGCACATGGTCCTGATGATAATGACTTACAAACGCACTGTCTACTTTCGTTATCCCCTCGGCTTTCAGATATTCCAAATATACCGCTTCACCCGGATTATAGTCTGAATAAACGTTTCCGCCGCCTCCGTCTATCAATATATTAAACCGATACGGCGCGCTTATAATCGCTCCGTCTCCCTGTCCCACATTCACAAATGTTATATCAATATCTTTAAGTCTCACCGTCTCTGCCGCAATTACGGAAGTCATGAGCGCCGTCGCGACAAACAATGCTATTTTGGCATGAGATTTTTTATTCCTTACATATTTTACCGCTACAATCATTATAAACATATATATTATAAGAAGTAAAATATCAGGCTTTGCTACATATGTATTGGTAAGATTCAGCTTGTCCGCCCAAACAGGCAAATATTTCAGGATAAACAGCATACCGCTAACAACCTGATGAATTACAGGCGCGGTATGAAAAACCGCAAGCAATAACAGCAGTACCGGCGATAAAATCACGATAACAAACACGCATGGAATCATTATTGCCGACAGAATTATGGAATATAACGACACACTGTTGAACAAATATGCCGCCACAGGTATTAAACCAACAGTACATATTATTCCTAATGTCAGCAAACGACGAAAATATTTTACTTTTATAAATTTCAGTTTTTCATAAACGCTGTCAAAGAAGTAATATATCATCACACTTGACAGCATGGACATAATAAATCCCGAATCATAAAACACGGGTGCGTCTAATATGCCAATAATAATAGCCGTCATACCAAGCACGTCAGGATAATATATATGACCAAATCGGTACTTTAAAAATATCAGTAACGCGAGCATGATACTCAGTTTCACCAACACGCTGTTTGAACAATTAACTGACGCATATATAATAAGAAAAAACACTGTTATTATATCTCGTTTTTTTCTTGCAAAAATACCAAACGCAAACGTCACCAATGACATAAACAGCATAACATGTAAAAATGCGGGATAAAAATACCGTCTTGTTCCCGTCCTTATAAGAACAGCATTAAAATCTTCCGAAAATTCCTTCTTGTTCCCTGTAAGCGTCGCTTTCATTATAGCGTTATAATCATCTTTATAATTATTGTCTATTATATAGGAAATAAAATTTTTCATATTCATGCCGAGCGCGTGCAGTGAATAATCTGTTATCTTGTTTTCTGATATATAAATATCCTCTGAGTAAATCTTAAAGAAAATACCTTTACTCTTATAATACAAGTTAAAATCAAAGCCGTTTTCGTTCATTTTGGAAGGCAACTCATTTAAAAAACCGCTGAACGTTACCGTATCGCCATATTTATATCCCGATGGCGCTGTAAGGAGCACGTTTTCCTTTACGCTTTTCTCCTCTTCCCTATGCCTTATCTTTCTCACGTCTACGGTATACTGAATATTATCCTCTGATTCAGTCGGAATTTCCGAAACGCGCCCCGTAAGCGTTACATATCTCCCCTTGTATTCCGATAAATCCTTTGTGTTATCGCTCATCGCATAAGAACATACTGTTAGTCCCAAAACGAACATAACCGCGGCAGATAAAATTTTTATATTAAAGCTATGTTTAAAAACAGCCTTTATTGTCAATACCATAATGAGGGAGATTAAGCAAATTAAAGCAAATGACGACGAAATTCTATCATGAAAGTATATTCCGCACACGAAGAACACGGCAAATTTTATATATTCTATCATACACGCGTCTCCTCCGACAGTAATATTCCGACAATATGTAATATTATTATATCAAATAGGCGATTCCTTTGCAATGGAATGTAACTTTTGTAATAATTGTAATATTTGCGTAACACAATGTGCGGTTTTGCGCGATAAACGCGCTATATATTACAAAATAGACATAATACAGCTGATTTTTCCATGATTATTAAAAAAATATATTTTTGGTAAATATTACTCTATATTCGCAATCTAATATGCGTTTATAGTGTCTTTTATACAAATAAGCAGGGTATTTTTGTTACAAAACGCACATTTATATTACTGAAATGTTACAAAAAGAATACAAGTGGATTAAAAAAGGTGTTGACAAACGGATTAATGTGGTGTATAATCCCTTTTGTAATGTTTTAGAAATATTTTGGTAATCAAAACGAAATCTGAGTAAAGTTACTGAAACATGCTTTACTTCAAGATATTAGGAGGTTTTAATTTATGAGGAACTTTAAGCATTCAGCAATCGCTATTATAGCAGTTGCAATGATAAGTTCACTGGCTGCGGCACAGGCCGCGAACATTAACGACTTAAAAGTCGAAAGAGAACAGAGAATTAACGCGTCATCTGCTCAGCAGAATATAACTATCGCAGAAAAGGATATTTCAGACGCGGTAAAGGGTACGGCAATCATATCAGATGACGCCGAAGCCGAAGATACTGATATTAGCGGTATCGCGGCAAAAAGTTTTTATCCGTTAGGATATGTACTTATATCAAGCGACTCATTAAACGTCAGAGAAACACCTTCCGATGAAGCTAACGTTATCGACCAAATTGAAGTTTGCACAGAGGTTGAAGTTTTGGAAAACTCTGAAGGTTGGTATAAAATCGCTTACAGCGGCGGAAAGACAGGATATGTTTCAAGCGATTCTATCACTCAGGACAAATCCAAAGCGGAAGACGCGAAAAAAAGCTATACAAATTATAGAATCGCTCAGGTAAAGCTTTCAGGAGGTTCTGTAAGAGTAAGAAAAGAATCTAACACAGATTCAGATATTATCGAAGAGCTTTCAGACGGTACTTATGTATATGTACTTTGGGGCGAAGGCGATTTTATCAGAGTTTGCTATGGTGATGATTACAAAGAAGGTTTTGTTATCAACACATCTCTTGAGTTTACGGGAGAATGGATAGAGAAAGACACAATTTCTCAAAAGCAGCGCGAAGTGGCTGAGGCAAAAGCAGCGGCAGCAAGAGCCGAGGAAGCGGCTCGCCGTAATGCGGCAGCAGCGGAATCAAACGCGAAAAAGGTTTCCGCGGCAGCTTCTTCATCAGTAGCAGAAGCGGCTCCAGCAACTTCTTCGAAAGGACAGGCTATAGTTAACACTGCAATGAAGTATCTTGGTGTTCCATACGTATGGGGCGGTACTTCTCCATCAGGTTTTGACTGTTCAGGTCTTGTTCAGTATGTATGCCGGGCAAACGATATCAGCGTAAACCGTGTGGCGGCTGATCAGAGAAATAACGGTTCTTACGTAAGCCGTAACAACTTACAGCCGGGTGACCTTGTCTTCTTTGCAAAAGGCGGTTCTATCCACCATGTAGGTATTTACATTGGAAACGGAAACATGATTCACGCTCCTCAGACAGGCGACGTTGTAAAGATTTCTTCAATCAATACAGATTACCGTATATCTTCTTATGCGGGAGCAGTAAGAGTATATTAATTGAATTTAAAATTAAAGGCGAAGAACTTAAATTGTTCTTCGCCTTGTTCTTTGCTAAAAGTATAGATTCTTCCCTCTTTCGCATTTTTAATGGTGTATTTATCATCTATACGTCTTTTTTATTATTTATTATTGACATTTCCCGCCGTTTATGGTATCATAATTAGGCAGTATTTTTGCCGATGTGGTGGAATTGGCAGACGCGCGGGACTCAAAATCCCGTGATGGCAACATCGTGTGGGTTCGACCCCCACCATCGGCACCAAAAAAGCCTTGTAAGCTCAATGTTTACAAGGCTTTTTCTTTTACTCTGTCAGACATTCCATAATAGTTTACTCGCAAAACCTTTGGCTGTTTACGCCGCAGTATTGCGAGTATTTTTTATGGAGGTTTTATGTTATGAGACGATTAACACTTCGAGTAGATACAGAGCAGACCGTTCGTGAATGCTTTGAAGGCTACATCACCAAATGCACAGTACGCAACCTATCACCACAAACCATTTCCACCTACCGAAAGCATTATGATGTTTTTGAGGAATTTCTGGGAGGTGAAGACACCCAAATGTCTGAGATAGAGGAACAGCACATTGATGATTTCATCATCTACCTCAGAAACAGACCTAATTGCGGAGATATTACAGTAAATTCCTATTTACGGAGTATTCGCAGTTTCCTATACTACGCAATGGAATTAGAGCTAATTCCCCATTTTAAAATCAAATTACTGAAGGTGGAAAAGAAAATCAAGGAAACCTACACCGACAGCGAACTCAAAAGACTTCTTAAAAAGCCTGACATAACAAAGTGCAATTTTACAGAATACAAAATGTGGGCATTTGTCAATTATCTTATTGCCACTGGCAACCGTATATCATCAGCCCTTAATCTCAAAATAAAGGACTTAGACTTTGACAACGCCACTATAAACATTACAAAGACAAAAAACCGTAAAGCACAAGTCATTCCTATGTCTGCCACACTGGCAATAGTTTTAAAGGAATACCTGTCATACCGTAAGGGCGACAGTAACGATTATGTATTTTGCAGTGCCTATGGTGGTATGGCTGACAAAAGGACATACCAAGAAAGTCTGGCGAAATACAACAACAGCAGAGGTGTTGCAAAGACATCAGCCCATTTATTCCGTCATACATTCGCCAAGAAGTGGATTTTAAACGGTGGTGATATATTCAGACTACAAAAGGTACTGGGTCATAGTGATTTAACTATTGTAAGAGAATACGTCAATATGTTTAATGCCGATTTGGCAGTGGGCTTTAATAGCTTTAACCCATTAGACAGCATTACAACGGTAAATAGAGGGCAAAAGTTAAGAATGTAAAATTGTTTTTAGAAGGGTTGCCACCCTATTCGCTGTCGCTGGGCGGCAACCCACTATCGCTCTCGGTCAGACTTGCTCGTTACCTCGCATCGTTCCGAACGTCTGACCTTCGGCGATAGAAACGTATATAATATTTTAACTGCCTATGACTATTAGTAGGTTCGGAGGCTCGGAGGTTAAAACCGTTAAAGCTACTAAAATATTTTTATAGCGTATAAGTAGCTCGGCGGTTCGGAGGTTAATTTTAGAAAACTATTTAATATTTTACCGTCTTTTCCTCTTTAGGCAATAAAAATATACTAATAGCTTTTCTACCTAAAATTCTTGAAGGTGGCAGCCGAGAGAATTTTTAGAAAGGCTATTAGTATATCAATGGTAACTGCTGTACTGTTTATGTAATTGTATTTTATGGGTAACTTGTGTAAGTTTAATGGTAGTAACTTATAAATAACTTGAATTATATAAATTTTTAGTTGCAAGCGTAAGCGCAGCAATAGATAGTTTGTCTGTGGGTTTGGACGTAGGACAAACCCAAGCTGTAAACTATCGCCTCTTTTTAAATCACTTTTCTGATTTTAACCTCCGAACCTCCGATGGGAGGTTGTCTATGTAACTATACATCAGCTTATTAAGTATCTGACGTATTTTCTTTGTCAGATGAAAATTCCATAATGTCTGAAACATCACAGTCCAAAATATTGCATAATGCGTTGATTGTGTAAGTTGATACAGACTCATCATTCATCAGCCTTTGTATCGTCTTACTGTCTAAATTATGTTCTCCGCATTTATTTCTAAGATAATAAGTGCTGATATTTCTCTCTTGTATCAGTTTTCTAAATGGAGCGAATGAAATCATAAACAACACCTCTTGACTTTTCCTTTATTATCTCATATAATATGGTAAAAGGTGTATGAGGAATATTCCTCATAATGTGCCTGTAAACTTTAGAAATATGAGGTAGTGGAAAATGAAATTGATACTGAGCAGAAAAGGAATGGATAGTACGGCAGGTAAAATGCCAAGTCCCATATTGCCAGACGGTACGCTGTTGTCTTTGCCGATACCCGACAAGAACAGTGGACTAAGCTATGGGGATATTGCCTATAACGGCAAAAGCTATATGGAAATCATACAGGAGTTAAATCCGACCTTTGACTTTGATGAATGTAAATGCTGTCATCTTGACCCAGACATAAGAGAGGACATAACCCACCCTGTAAATTGGAAAGCTGCCTTTGGTCAGCATAATGCCTCCGCTGTCTATCTTGACAATAACGGAGTTGGCGAGGGCGATTTGTTCCTGTTCTATGGTTGGTTTCGGCAGAGCGAATATGACAGCAATGGAAAACTGCGTTTTGTAAAAGGTGCAAAGGATTTACATATTATATATGGCTATATGCAGGTTGGAAGTGTAATTCGTTCTGTGGAGGATATAAAAAATAGCTATGGTTATCACCCACACGCTAACATAACGGATAACAGTAACCGTCTGTATATTGCCTGTGATGTACTATCCTTTGCTGACGGTGTAAAGGGTTATGGTACACTGAAATATAATAAATGTAACGTGTTAACTAAGGACGGCTTTAGCCGTTCTAAATGGGAAATTCCGCAATGTTTCTATTCTGATGATGTAACTATCTCATTGAATGGAGATTTCTTTAAAACTGACGAAAATGGTGTGAAATATTTTCAATCTCCATTAAGGGGGCAGGAAATGGTTTTTAATGTTACAGACGGTATCATGGATTGGATAAAA
Organism: uncultured Clostridia bacterium; assembly: GCA_910585485.1. Taxonomy (GTDB): domain Bacteria; phylum Bacillota; class Clostridia; order UBA1381; family UBA1381; genus Hominilimicola. The sequence goes on along the minus strand of CAJUEZ010000008.1, from coordinate 45,554 downwards.
ACTATTATATTGTGAGGCGGTAAGTATGAAGTTGGAACTTATAATGCACGTCAACCAAATGAGCCTTGACACCTACCCTACTGACCCAGACGGAAAAGTGTATTGCCGTAAAAATAATAGGGTAATGCTTACTACTATGAAAGATTGCGGAAACTGTGATTATTTTCGTGGGGCTGATAGGGGTGATGTTGTCCTGTGTGAATGGAAGGACGTTGCCGCCCCCAACGGTGTTCTTCATATAAAATACGGACAGGCTGATGAGGAATATAAGCGAGTGAATAAGCTGATAAAATCGAGTATATTGAAATAGGCTGTGGGAGGTTCGGAGGTAGAATATGAACAAAAATAGGGGTAACGGTGACATCTTTGACGCTATGGCGGAAAAACAGGGTAAGACTGCTGGACAGATGATAGCTGAAAGGATTGGTAGCACCCCTGTCAAAGCTAAACAGGAGAAAAGATTACCTGCACCAATGTATTTCCCTGACCCAGACGCTACTCCAGAGGAAGTAAAAGAATTTCTTGAAAACTGCACCAAAAATAAATTATAATAATATTGTTTACCCCGATATGTTATGAATGTCTGTTGAAAATAGCGTCAAAATAGCTTGAAAAATCTCTACTTTATGCGATATATGGTGGAGATTTTTTTGTGTTGATAAGTAAATTGTGAACAAATTGTAAATAAATGGAAAATAGGGTTGACATTCCAATTATTTCCAGTTATAATATAGACATAGAATAAATAATGTCAAAAATAAGTGATATAGGAGGAATAATGTTGTAGGTTAACACATATAAAATAATATATAAATAGTAAATAGCATACCCCCTAAATAATGAATAGACCGTATAAATCAAATTACATACATAACCTTAAGATACGGTTATGAATTAAATTTTTTAGGAGGTAATCTCAAATGAAAAAAAATGTCGATTTTATTCCTGTAAAATCAGAGGAGGAATTTCCTTTTATACAAGAAATATTGAAGGAATTTCCTGTACAGAGTTATGGTAATGGTTCTGTTATAATGACAGTACCGAAAGATGATAAGATACTACATCTTACCGTTGGAAGTCAGCAATTAAAAGATTATATCAATATGTGTTTTTTTGAACTTGCCAATAGATTTCCAAACAAAAACACTCTAACTAATGTTGAGTCGTGGCTAAGATATAAAGTTATGACTCAAGAACCTAAAAACATCAATTACCGAGTAAAACGGATTGATGATACCATATATTACGATTTATGTAATGATAAGGGAGAATATTTAAAAATAACCAAGAATGGTTATGAATTGTTACAAGGCAATACAAGCGACTACTTTGCCTATAATCCCAATCAATCGCCGCAAGTAATCCCTGTGATAAAAGACGGCAAGATTGAATTGCTTAGAAAGTATGTAAACATATCAGATGAAGATTGGCTGTTATTTATAGTATATTTAATCAGCTGTTTCTATGAGGGTATTCAACACCCAGTACTTAACATCAATGGAGTATACGGCAGTGGAAAGAGTACAGTTTCAAAGATTGTAAAATCGTTGGTAGACCCGTCATTACAACTGTTAAATGACCTACCACGTCAAGAGCGTGACTTGGTTGTCACTCTAACATCGACGTATTATATTGTTTTTGATAATTTGTCAAAACTGACTCCTGAAAAAAGCGATATAATCTGTAAAGCGGTTACAGGAGGCAATGCCTCCCTCCGTGAGCTGTATACTATGACAAATTTGAGAAATATACCTTATAATACTTTAATTGCATTAAACGGTATATCTGATGTTATTTATAGGGGCGACCTCGCTCAAAGAACAATATACATTGAAACTTTAATTATAGACGAGGAAAAACGACGTCCAGAAAATGAATTTTGGAAAGAGTTTGAAAAAGATAAACCCTATATATTGGGATGTATATTTAATATACTGTCAAAGGCTATCGGACTTTACGATACGGTTACTGTTCGTAAATTACACCGATTAGCAGATTTCCATAAGTTGGGCTGTGCTATTGCTAAAGCCATAGACCCATCTTTGGAAGCTGAATTTAACAAAGCCTTAATCCAAAATAAAATGAAACAGGCAAACAATACGCTGAATAACAATGTAATGTTAAATGCTTTGTTTGACTATCTGAAAAAATATCAAATTGATGACTATACTGGCAGTATGTCAGAATTATATCTTGATGTAAGAGAGTTTATACAATGCGATTATAAACAGCAATATGAATTGAAGTATTTTCCTAAAGCAGCTAATGCTTTTGGAAAAAGTCTAAGAGGCTATATACAGCTATGCAAAGATTTGGGTTTGATAGTTGACATCTATAAAGACCCTAAAAGCGGTAATAGCCACGTCCATATTTCTAAGAAACAAGAGGAACAGGAGAATGAGGCGGAACAAACTGAAGAAGTGGTTATAGGCACAGAAAAGAAAGTAGTCGAGAGGCACGCTATATTTGAGCGTACTCCGATAGTCGAAAGGCACGCTATATTTGAACGTACTCCGATATTTTTTAATAAGAGTGAAAGAGTTCTCTATTCTGCTCAACAATATAAAAATATAAATTAAATAAAAAATAAATTTAATTGATATGTTTAAAATTTAAAAAATATCAAGTTTATAACTATGATATATTAAACTGACGGAAATTGAAATATTTAAAATGTTTAAAGAAAAAATCAACTTTCCGTCAGAGAGCTTTTGCTCTTATGACTTTAAACAAAAATACGTCTGAATTTTTAAAATTTTTAAAAAAATTTAAAGAAAACACTTTACTTTTTAATAAAATTTTATTATAATTTTTTCATAAACAGCTACTGGGAATTTGCGTGAAACCTTTTCTGATGTTTTGGCATATTCTACGAGTAAACTTCAAGGAGTATCTTACGAGTAATTGAAGTGGTTTATGAAAATTACAAGGCGTATTATCCGTTGGGTGGTTGAGGTTTTACTCCGTAAAGCTCAAAATCCCGTGGTAGCAATACCGTGTGGGTTCGACCCCCACCATCGGCACCAACGAAGAATGGCTTGAAACCTTGTGTTTCAAGCCATTCTATTTTTTCTATATTTTTGATTTATCTCTAAATTCCGTAAATTGACACCAATACTGCCACCACGCATCAGAGTCTCAAAGTATTAGATATTTGGTTTAATGCCTGTGTTTTAGCATCATCAGTCACATGACTGTAGATGTTAGCAGTTGTCGAAAAGTCCGAATGACCTAATAATTCCTGCACAGCTTTCATTGACACTCCTTCTGCAAGCAATGCACTGGCGAAGCTGTGCCTTAAATCATGGAATCTAATATGTGGCATATGGTTATCCTTTAACAGCTTGGCAAATTGATTTGATATGTAATCAGGCAAAAATGGTTCTCCATTGCTCCACCGTAAGACATAATCTGTATCTATGTATGTATTACCACAAAATGCCTTATCATCTGCCTGTTGAGCTTGTAATTCCTTTAAGTGTTGTTCCACCTCGGGAATAAGAGCTAATATTCTGTGGCTGCTGTCTGATTTGGTGTTATCCTCTCTAATAACAGTTGTTACACGAACTGCTGTTGATTTAATTTCAATCGTTTTATGCTCGAAATCTATTGCACTCCACTTCAATCCACAAATTTCACTTCGTCTAAGTCCATAATATACTGCAAGTATAATAGCTGTTTCTGCATTTGTCCCTTTTGCAAGCCGAAGCACTTCTTTTAACTGTTCAGCTGTATAATAGCTTGCATGATATTTTTCAATTCGAGGCAGCTTAACTCTATCCGCCGCATTAAATGGCAAGACACCCTCAAACACCAAATCCGCAAGCGATTTACGGATATTTGCATGGCAATGCTTAACTGTATTTGCAGATAGTCCCTCAGCCATAAGGTTGGAATATAATCGCTTAATATGATGTGGTTCAACTTCTTCTACCTTAATTCCTATTTCCTTGAAATATGGCACAATATGACGATTTATAGCTCGTCTGTAGCCTTCATATGTTGATTTTCTGATATTGTACTTATGGTTGTCAAGCCAAAGCAGAATATAATCACTATATAGCATATCTCGTATAGGTGTGTATTTGCAGTATTCATACTTTTCCTCATACTGTCTTTTCAGTTCTTCACAAAATTTTTCAGCTTTACGCTTGTTGTTACCCTTTATAGGTATTTTTGTACTGATTTCTTTTCTGTGCCAATTTCCATCAGTATCCTTCCACTTGACAACAGCATAGTAGTATGGCGAATTAAGTTTTGTTCTCAAATATCCAATCATCTATAAACCTTCCTTCTTGAATATTAAAGCCTGTTCAATAATTGTCTTATACGTTATTGAACAGGCTCGTTTATATTGATTACGCTGATTTTAAGTAATCAATTATCACTATTTTGGGAATGAGATACTTAGCTCTCAATCTCCTGCTTCGGATTTCTCCGCTCTGTAATAACCGATATGCTGAGTTGCGACCTATTCTCAATATTTCGCATAACTCATTTACATTTATAACATCCTTATATTCATCTAACATTGTTTATTTCCTCCTTAAAAATCTTTGTTTGTATGTAATTTTAATATATATGCCAAATCGTATCTGTAAGCACAAGCCTTTTCCAGATATTCTTGTAAATCATATGAATATTTACCACCACTCAAAATCTCTAAAACTGCATAGTGATAGTAAATCTCGCCATACATAAATTTTTGCTTTGAAGCCTTGCAATAACCGAAAATTTCATCTAACATTGTACTTAGCTCAGTATAGTTCATACCATTATAGCGATAAACTTTTACAAGCTTTTGATGAATTCTGTACTTTTCATCTCTTGTACATTCTTGGGGTATGACAACATAAATATTTGATATATTATTTGCCAAATCCTTGTAGCCATTGGCAAACAAGTACTCAAGCAATGCTGCAAAAGCCTTTAAAGTATTAATACTAAAAGTGTAGTGCTTTTTTATCATTTCATCAGAAAACTCTTTGATTCCTGTAATATCATTGCCTATTACATATGGATTGTCATTTATGATAGTAATCAATTTACAAATCAAACGTTCCGGAAAAATACCTTCTTTAATCATAATCTCTGCGATGCATACTGATTCTTCCAAGGAATGATACCCGATAGAATCAATAATAGCTTCAATTACTGAGTAGTCTGATTTTTCAGTCCATTTTTCCCAAAGTGCGCAAAAAGCATCGCTGCTTTTCACACATTTTGATATTGAATTATAAATGTTATTTTTCTTTTCTTCAAATGTGTTCATCGATATTCCCACCTTTCTGTTCCATCATGTCCTTTGCGTTATTTGCCAACAAGTAAAATCCTGATATGCTCTTATTATTCTTGTCCTTAAACTCGGTTGTTGTATAATCTCTGTTTTTCCGAATTAGACCACAACTATCCAAATCCTTGCGAATAACACGCTCAGATTCGTAGAAATCAATGTTCAATGAATCGTAATAAGTCTTTATCTTATCATAAACCACTCCGCTCTTGATAAAATACATTCCGTCTTTTTCAAAAATATCGAATGCAGTTCCTTCTTTTGCTTCTGCAAAAGAAACAATATTAAGTCTATTATTTTCAATTAGGCTAAATAATGCCGTAAGGAATGTCTGTGAAGGTGTTTTATGAGAATATTTTGCACTTAAGCTCAGGACTAACCGCTCACACTTAGTAACAAAGTCATCTTCATATATCGGATCACCCATACATTCAAAGAATCTTTTGATAATATTCCACATGGCTACAAGCCAAGCACACATATCAATATATCTGTTACTAACATTGTATTCTTTGAATTTATAGAGGTAATCAGAACGATATTTCACAAACAAATCACTTAGCTCCTCTACAAAATCTCCCGAATGCATAGAAAATTGAAGAAATCTGATATAAAACCAAGCAGTAAGTGATGTATTTTCCTGAAGTTCCGTAAGAATATCCCAGTTCACTTCATCGTCGGCATATTCTAAAATCAACATTCTCGTGTACGATGAATTCTGTAACTGTGGTAAATCCTCACCTGTTATCAATGTCATACAACCCACATTTGAATAATCAATTTTTCCTCCCACTATCTTCATTGCCGAAGTAGTGGTATCACCAGACATTCTGATAATTCTTTCATTTTTAGCAGTCATGCCAGACCTTTTAGACTTTGACATATCATCAATGAGAAGCAAAATATCTTTAATTTCTTTCAATGCTTGTTTTAATACTGCCTCAGTGTCCTCGAAAGAATATGAAATCCCATTCCAAGGATTTACAAGAGCTTTCACCGAGCTGCTTTTACCTTTATTAAATTTACCTCGGATAAAGGTTGCAAACTGCGGCTGATTATTCGTCTGCTGTAATGGGGTTGTAAACATTGCCAATATGGATATGCATAGCAATATCTTTGAGTAAACATCATGTTTCAACAATTTAAAGTATCTTGACATCATATGTCTGCACAAAGTTTTGTTGTCAGGCGATTCTCTAAGTTTAAACCGAGAGTGTACTGAATGGTTTATAACCTCACTAACATTATCTTTATCAACCTTATAATTACCTAAGATGTAATAATTATGATTTTCTTCCCAAGCCTGATAGAGATATATCACCTGTGTTTCCACTTTCAGCAACGATTTATCAAAAGATAGTTTGATTTCTGCAAATTCAGCTTTAGAGATGTCTGGAATTTTATCATACCCAAATATCTCACGAAGTTTCTTTATATTAAGAACTTCGTCATAAGTGCCGGTGATAGTTCCTACTACCACACCTTTCACAATTGTTTCCATTTCTAATACACATCTACATGAATTATGGCTACAAAGCTTATATTGCTTTATAGCTCTTAATTCTATATCCATATTTTATCACCTTCCTAAAATAATCATAGAATCGATTCTATATATATATTCTATCATAATTTTTTAGGTCGGCACTGGTTAAAAAGCGTGAATATAAAAAAGATACTCAGTTGTTTTTCTGAGTATATTTTTCACGGCTATTTATTTTTAGGTATTATCTGTTGATAAATATATCTTAAATCTTTAATATTAATATCTTCATATGGGTGTTTGTCGAAGTTAATATGCTGTCCTTGTCCTATAAAATCATTCAAAAACTCATTTAATAAAGTATTGTCATAATATTCGAAATCCATCATCTTAGAAGCATATTCGTTTTCTAATACTTCTACAACATGTTGTCGCATTACGTTAAATGCAATAATAAAATCAAGATACTGCTCAAAGCTATCCATATGACACGCATAATATTCACAAGCTCTATCACACCCGTAATATAATGTATTTGTCATTGCCGTACCTTGCTCAATACACTCACACGGATATGATATATTACTGAAACTTTCATATGGAAAATAACTTTTTTCATATCCCACATTAATCCACATTGCATATAGAGTAGATATATCATCCAAATGATTTCTATGTAAACTTTTGGCATCTTTTAAGGCTTTCAACCATTTATAAAACATTTCAATTTTATATCTGGATTCCAAATCATCTAACAGCATACACTTATCTATGGTATGCATTTCTATGTCGTTTATAATATCCTTATATAATTGTGTCATTGAAGTGAAAGCATCAGCAATATCACCATTAGTATAATGATTGTTATCTACTATTGTTCCGTTGGATATTTTTTTCGCAAGTAGAAAAAAATTATTATATTTCTTTCCGCTTTTATATCGGTACAATGCATACTCGTGCCTTAAAAGAACCCTATCTGAAGATACTTTCTTTCCGTTTTCAGATATTTTCTTTGACACAGGCTTTTCTCTGTCTCTTGCATGAATATTTATATGCTCAAAATCATCCTTTGTTTGAAAAATATCTGATGGACTATTAAATTCTTCTTTCAATTTGTTATAAGCATTTTTTAACGAACTCATTTTATCGGTAGTATATGCAGATGTATCAGTTTTATCATTTTCCTGTGACTGTAGAGGGCTATCGGATTGAAGATACTCCTTTGTCTGCTGATATAAATTATTAGTTTGCTGATATTTTATATACATATAGCCTATAAAACTCCATACAGAAATACGAAGAAAATCCAATGTACTAATAGCATATTTAGCATGATATATTTTGTCGGCATAATTAATAAATTTATTATGCAAATTTGCATTATACTTATTCATTTCTGTTTCTATCGTATTATATGCTGTTAAAACTATTTGAGAAAATATATTTTCCTTTTGCTCGTAAATTAACCACAAAAAGTCATTCAATTTAAACCTATCCTTATTAACAGGATAATTAAGAAAGTCTTTACAAATTTTCATACCTAATTCAGAATGTAATTCTTCGGATAGCTTTAACACAATATTCACAGGATAAAATGTAATGCATTCTATTTTAATAGGTTCTTTTTTATATAGATAGTTTAAAGATATTTCCTCAATAATATTTGTCAACTCAAATTCACTACATTTAAAGATTTCACATAGTGTATATATAGACACCCAAAATTCGTTTTTATATATTATCATAAATTCATATGATACACTGTCATATTGTCCATATATCTTTTCTATAGGGAAGCCCACAGTATAGGCTCTTTGTATTTTTTGCTTAATTGATTCAATTTCTTTTTTATTGTCTTTATAAAATTTATTATCCATACTTAATATACTCACAAACTTCGAAACTTCGAAAACCATCGTTTATGGAACATTTGAAAACTGTATCAAAAGTATGTGCCAAAACTACGATACCAGTGCCGAAACTCGTTCCAAAATCAACGTGCCGCAAACATACCTTTTATATAATCCTATGATAGCATATTATGACAAAATCTGCAACACCTACGTTTTATTTAAATGACGATAAAGAGTGGTCTTTTTTACTCCTGTCAGTTCTGATATTTCAGATATGGTATATTCTCCACTCTTATATAATCTAATAGCCTTATCTATCAAGTCTTTATCTACAGGTGGTCTGCCGCCAACCCGACCTCTGGCACGTGCGGCGGCAAGTCCCTCGCATGTTCTGTCTACTATGCAATCACGTTCAAACTGTGATATGGCAGAAATCAAAGTAAAAAGCAGCTTACCCGCTGCTGTTGTCGTATCTATATTTTCTTTTAGTGATACAAGGTTGACTTGCTTTTCATTAAACAGTTCCATAAGCTCTATCAAGTCCTTTGTAGAACGTCCAAGCCTTGACAGTGATTCAATGACAACTGTATCACCTGCGGTCAATCTGTCAAGCATTTTTTCAAGCTCCGGTCTGTTACGCTTTGTACCTGTCATTTTCTCGCAATAAATATGGCTTACACCATATTCATTAAGCATATCAATTTGACGGTCTAACACCTGTGTTTCAGTTGAAACACGTGCATAACCAAATACATAATTTTTCATAAACATTCCTCCATAAAAATAAGACTACAGCATATGCCGTAGTCCTACCACTTCTTCTTTTCATCAAAAAACTTATAATATTGCCTTATAACATTTACATTCTGCCATTCCCTTGATTTAATGGGTGTTACATCTAAATCATATATCAGCGCTTCTTTCACAGATGAAATAATAGGTGATGATGTGCTTATAACAAATTGCGTTCCATTTAAATAAGCACATTGTTCTATCCTATCCACAAAATTTCTCTGCTGTTCGATTGACAACGCTATTTCTGGACAATCAAGAAAACATAAATTATACTCAGAAAAATCATCTATACTATCCAACACCCACTCGGAATCCGTCATTGTACTGTCTATAAAATCATAAGACACAAACATATTTGCATTTTTAAGCATTATCACATTCTGCGGAATAATTTTATTACCATTTTCATCACTTTCAATCACGATATTTTCCTCACAATAATCGTATTCGTGAGTCAAACATTCATATGGATTATATACATTTTTAAATACATAGTCCATACAATCAGCAATAGTATTTAATATTGTACTTTTCCCACTATCCTGACCGCCGCAAAAAATCGTTACCGGTGCAAATTCTATCCGGTCTATTTTCCTGCTTTTAAAGTAACTATCCTCTTCTGATGGATAAAAGGCTCTTAGGTATCTCATATCTTCTCCTTTAAAATTTCATATAACTCTCGTATAAACGGCTCATTATTTATTCCAAGAGCATAACTGACATATCCTTTCAGTTGATTCAGATTCTTTCCCGTAAATCTGATATAATCTTCTATACCATATTTCTTTATATAATGCAGTTCTTGCCTTAATTCATTCCTTTTTTTCTTCGTAAGTCTGCACTTCTGATTTACCAACACTCCCAAAACAACCTGTCTTTGATAATTGCGCATTATATGAAGTTTATCGTAATTCAGTTTAAAATCATAATAATCTCTCAAAGCCCACGACACATAATGTATCAGCTTGCTCACATTAAAATCGCCTGAGAATATTAAGTCATCCGCATATCTGCTGTATTCTATATCGTGATTCAAACAATAATTATATATTCTCCTGTCGAGAATCCTGCATATAAAGTTTGATAGAATAGGTGATGTTGGTGTTCCCTGCGGCAGCGCACCATTTAAAGTGCATATTTCAGTTATAACACGTGCTGTACCTTCATTCATTCTGAATGCGTACAAAAAAGAATCCAAAACAAGCTTATCTGTAACTGAACCGAAAAAGTTTTTAATATCCATTTTTACAACTATCGGCTTTTCTGTATGCTTTTCAATGCACTCAAGCATATTTACGTTAGGCATATACGCGTATGCGCATTTATTTATAAGATAGCGCTTTGGATAAAAAACATCTGAATACAACACTTTTTGTATTTCTTTTAATTTACCTAACGGTTCTGATATATGGCGTTTTTTGCCGTTCTTTTTCAAAATATCAAAGGAATGATAATATTTGTTTTTATCTGACAATATATTTTTAATTTCATCCTCGTAATACTCTGTAATATTTCTATAAATTATTTCCATATTCGTTTTACTCCTAAAAGAACGGGACTGCGCATTTAGCGCAATCCCAAGACCGATACCTTATATCCGAAGATGTTTGCTTGATTTTCAGACTCGTATTTCTTATAAACGTAGTTTATTTCAATACGATGATGAAAATCTGCAAAGAGCTTTTATGTCAAGTTATTTTATCAGACAGGATGACTCATCCGTCATTTGTATTATAAATACATAATCCTATCGGTCTTTCTCTTTTACTATCTCTCCTTTATAACACGAATTGCTGATGCATTTCTGTCATAAAAAAACACTGTGTTTTTATTCTTTAAAAACATTTGTTCTTTTACGCCGGAAGGACTCTTTGTAAAATCTACAATCTCTACATTTTCTTGTGTGTTAATATCCATTATTGTCAGTTTTGTATTCAATTCACATTTAGTGATTTCACCGCTGTATGGCTGCCACATATAAAAACAATTATCATAATATCCTAAATAAGAAGCATATCTTATAAAATCATATTGTTCAGCATTCCAACTGCTTAAAACTTCCCATCTACCCGTATTGAAATTATATCTTTCTAATTCATTTATATTTAAAGATGATTTTATAAAACGATAAACATTATTACCCGATTTGATTTCAAAGCCTGTCAACTCTTGTCCACTAAAAGTTATTGGTTCTCCAGGCTCATCCTCATTACAAATTTCACAATCATCACTAATATTAACCACTGCATCATACCATGCATATTTATCTGATAATCCATAATAATCAGTCAGTCTACTGAAAGTACCTTTCATAAGCAAACTATTTGTTGTTTCATCATAGTAAAGCTGTTTTATATTAAAATCTTTGTAATGCTCTGTCACTTCATCTGTCTTTTTATCTTCTGCTTCTACCTCAAATTCAGACACATCAAGCAGACTTGTTACTTCTTCGGAAGCCATATTCAGACTATAAATATTTTTGTCGCTATCATCATAGTAATAAACATTTTCTCCGTCTGTTGTCATCATACTAAATGTATCTGATATATCCGCTTTTGTAACAGTATCCATTACATAAGGTTTTTCCTGCGGCGCTTCTGTAGGCTCCGGTGTTGGTTTCTCAGTTGGTGCGGCGGTAACTACAGGCTTTTCCGTTTCAACCGGTACAGGCGCTTGTGTTACAATCGGCGCGGCGGTAGGTGTTATAGGTGCTGTTGTAGGGAGATTGTCAAACGTCTTGTTATCGTTTCCGTACTGATATGCTCTCCATAACATTGCTGTAGCCTCAGCTCTTGAAATAGAAGCCTGTCCTCTGAAGGTGTTGTCCTCATATCCCGATACCAATCCTCGTTCAAGCGCAACAGCCACATATTTTCTTGCGTCACCCGATATTGAGCTTGCGTCAGTAAACATAGCCGTAAGAAGTGATTCGTCCGCCCCAAGTGTATCATAACCCTTTAACTTTACAAGTGCTACCGCTATATCCTCGCGAAGTGCGGGCGTGTCAGGCTTGTAATAACTGCCGCCATATATCTGATAACCGCTCAGATACGGGTACGCTGCGTGAATATATGGTGCATACCACGTATCAGTAGCTACATCCGAAAAATCTCTTTGTGTTGGTGTTGAAATTTGTAAACCTGACGCACTTGTCATAATTCGCGCAAACTCCGCGCGTGTTACATTGTTGTCGGGATAAAAGTTGCCATTCGGATAACCCGAAACAACTTCTCTTTCCGTCATTTCTCCTATGTAGGAAAAAGCCCAATGTGATGTTGGTACATCATTGAATTTCTGTGTGTAGGTTTTGGTTGGTTTATTTGCATATTCTGCGCCGTAATCAACGGCATTGACCGCAGTCATAGCCGATATAGGCATAACTGATGCTAATATTAGGCTGATTAATTTTTTCATTTTATATCACTCCTTTATGAAAATATTTTCTTTATTCGTTTAAGTAAACCACTACCGATAAGATTATCTGTTTTTTCAATCACATTTTCAACGATTTTTAATAAGTCTTCCGAGCCTTGCCAATATTTATTTATAATTTCTTTGTCGGTGTCTGTAATAATTTTGTTTAATGCGTATGCGCATACAGCAACATCATCAAGCAAACCTAAGCCTGGCACTAAATTCGGTATAAGATTTATAGGTGATACTGCATATGCAATAGCCAAAGCCAAAATACGTTTTGATTTGTTACTGACTGCATCATCTCCCATAAGTTTACATAGCAGATAAAACATATCGGGCAGAAGCATTACATATTCAAATCCTGTAAAATCATTTCTTTCACCCGATTCCTTGATTATATCACGATACCATTTATAAGTGCGTTTTTCCTTCTCATCCATTATAAACACCTCCAAGTATTATTAAGCTAATGCTTTATTATAATACTATTATACAAAAGCTCTTGGACAAATAACGTCCAAGAGCCGGATTTATTTGTATTTATTTTGGATTTTTTCCACTAATTCTTTAATTTCCTCACGTAATTCAAATGGTTTTAATACCTCTATTTTATCTGTTTGTGACAAAATCCAAGGTTTTATTCCTCTGCCGAATACTTCTGCACGTATTATATAATCATCTCCGGTATGAGAAACAATCTGCGCCGTAGGAAATCTGTCAAGCACCGCTTCCACTGATTCGCCCGTATATTTAAATTCAACTCGGAGCAAGTCGCCTCCGTACATAAATTGTACACGTTTACGAAATTCACCTTCTTCAAATCTGTTTGCATAGGGTGTTTGAAATTTTTCATCAAGCACCTTATATGAAGATATACGGTCTATTCTGTAAATCGTCGGATTTGTCGTGTTTTTATCCGCGATATATCCGACAAGGTAGAAATAGAAATCCGAAAACATTATACCCACAGGCTTTATAATGCGTTTTTTGGATTTTGGCTCTGTTAAACGTTCATACACAATCTCAACCATACGGCATTCCTGCACGGCTCTGCCTAAGTCCCATATGGTATTTATAAGTTCTTTTTTGTGCTTCGGCTCAGTATAATGATACTTCTCATTGTTTAACATCTTCTGCACCTGATGCAAGTCCTGCGGTGAGGAACAGCATTGCATCATTTTTTCAAATATAACTGAAAATTCGCTCTTGCATAATCCTCTGCTTTCAAGCAGTATTTTAGCCGTTGCAAATAATTCTTCTGCTGTAAGCTTACCTGCCTCATTTAATCTATATGTATCACGTGCGCGGTCATAAACCACTTCGCGTAATTCGCCGCCCGAGGTGCTGCTCTCAGATATAAAATTGCGTATATCTTCAATATCGCGGTGTATTGTCTTTGTGCTTACATCATAATATTGCGCCGCTTCCTTTACGTTTACACGCTCGTTGTTCAACAGGTTACTGTATAAGGATAGTATTCTATCGTGCTTTCCGCCATAGTAAGCCATTATTGCACCTTCTTAAGTTCTTGAATTAAATTATACAATGCTTCTATATTAACATTTTTATTTTTATAACTGGTGTTTTCAATTGTCAATGCAGTTTTCTCTTTATTACATTTAACTTTAGAATATGGTATTATAGTTTTATCCTCAAATTTAGGGATGAAAACATCTGATGTATTTATCAGATATAGACCATCTGTTGTAAATATTATATCTTTACCTCCCCCCACTATGTTATTCTTTAACACAGCTACTATAATTGATTTTTTATCAGAATCATTTTTAGACTGTTTCTGATTTTTATTGCTTGTAGCGTCTTTAATGCTCGCCATAAATCCACCTGCCGCTGTTATTATAAAACGACCTATTTGAATAGGGGCAAAAAATGCAGGTATTATAGTCGCGATTCCAACTGTAGCGATTTGCAGTTTTTGTATATTACTGAAATAGCTATCAAAAGCTTTAGAATCTTTTACACACATTATTGTCTTATTATTGGTCTTGCCGGCTCTTAGTAAATGTTTATTATCATTTATACAATTTAACATTGTTATTGCTTTAGGTGTTGTGTCTGACCAGTATTCAAACCTTCTCACTGTCATATTGCTAAGACCTTTTGATTCAGAACCTCCAATTTCAATTATTGGTTTCGGTATTTCTTCTTTCCTACACAAATCAATTAAGATAGATTCATTTTTCGAAATTGTTTCCTTTACGTAATTAGCCTTCTTTTTATTTTCATCATCCTGAATATTTTGTATTTTTTTTATATTTTCAACTAATTCACTCCAAGATTTTTCAATGTTTTGATCTAAAAATTCAAAAACTTTTTGGGTTATGTTATCAATGATCTTCTTACTGTCCTTATAATTGAATTTTATAATTTCATCCCTAATAAGATTAAATAATTTCTTTCTCTTAGCGTTATTTATATATGGGAGTTGACAAATAGCATCATAGAAATTATCCAGTAAGTTACAAAGATTTAAAGAGATATTTTCCTCTTTGTTAGGATTATTAACAATATTCTCACACAAATCTCTATATTTTTCTAAAATACGACTTAAAACGTCTATGTACATATTTTTAAATCGTTCCGCAAGAATACAGGTGAATTCAATTTCAAGTTCTGTATTTTTTTCATTTGAAGACGGCATAGGAAATAAATAGTTAGAATTTACTACACCATCAGTCATTTTTATCAATGTTTCATATTCAGTCTTGCAGGCTTCTTCTCCCTTTAAATAACGTTGTACATATATTTCACTTAAAAGCTGTGCGTTAATTTCTGCATTATATCCTTCATTTACCAACATCTCTAATATCTTAGATGCTTCCTCAACTTCATTTATTTGTAAATATGCTATTGCACATAATTCTAAAATGTCATTTGATGTACCGGCAGCTTTTTTTGCTCTTCCTAAAAGCTTCTTAAGTTCATCTTTACATTTGTTCTTATTAGGCAATCGATAAATGTCAAAAAGTTCAAGAGCGCATGTAGCTTCTATCGGATCTTCTCTAAGAAGATTGTTTTCTGTTATTTCCAGACACTTTTCAAAATGTTCTTGTGCCTTTTCTTCATAATTTGCTTTTTCATCTTCAGAAAGGCTTTTGTCTTGAGACAATATATTTTTTGCAGCATTTCCAAAGTAATACCAAAACGGCGGATATGCTTTAAAGTTATTCTTAATATACTCTAAACGTTTATATCTTCTTAAATAGTTAGGATCCATCAGTATTTCATTATATTGACTTATCTGACGCTCCGTAAGTCTATATTCCTCGTGAATGCCATATGCCTCCGTTAATCTCCATGCCGTATCAAAAAGCTCTCTGCGCAGTCCGTTAAATTGTTCTATCGCCGACCGCTGAAGCTCCCATTCCTGTCGTTCCTTTTCATATGATATTTCAGCTTTTCTTTTCCTGTAATTCATATATCCGATACCAACTTGAGATGCCAATGATACTGCTATAGTAGCAGGATTTCCTCCGGTGACAAGCAGTCCCAAATTAGGAACGGCTGACCATATAGCATTTTTCATTTTTCGCTGATAGTCTAATTCAATAAATTGCTTTTCGCCCTCTTCAATTCTGAAAAAAGTTATTGTATCAAGTATTTGTTTCAATATCTTCAGAAGCGCATCATCTTTAGGCATATTCTCTATATTAAGATTATTTAAAATTCCGTCATATTCCTGATCAAGTATAATCAAATCATTATAATCAATAATCTGAGAAATTGATACAAGACATAAATTCAGAGCATATGCTGCCTGACGCTGCTGCGGGTTTAATTCTTTTTCAATCTTTGTTTCTTCACTCATAATATTGGTCTCCTTTTATTAAATTCTATTTCAATCATTATCGGTAAATGATCTGATACTTTTTCACGATACATTTCTATATCATTGTTACAATATTTTTCGATGGCATTTATTCTTGACATTTTGAAATTTACATCGCTAAAATGTATTTGGTCAAATGTTATATGGTCATAATTATTAGAATATAAATTGTCATCTGTCGGCTTTCTTTTTAATGTAGTAAGTTCCGCTTGTTCTGTAAGAATGGTCTTGCTTTTATTTCCGTCCGAAATATGTATCATTTCATATTTATCCAAAAATGCGTTTTTTGCGCCTGAATTTCGTTTGTTTAAATTATAGTCGCCCAGCAAAATTGTAAATGCGGTAGAAGCACATGAGTCTTTATACGTCCTGTCTGCTTCTTTTGCATAAATCGCTTTAGCCAAAATGTCAAGTTCGTTTCTTCGCATCTGAATTTCTTTAATATTATCATCAACTTCTGATTTCCCTTTAGAAAACATAATATGAGTATTGATTATTCGTATCTCAAATTTAGGTCCGGAAACCGTTTGAAATCGTCCAAAAAGTGGTTCATATCTAAGGTCTGTTTGCCCATTGCGTCTGTCTATTTTATATTGTTTATAAATTCTGGGATAAGTTATTTTAGTTCCATACAATTCTTCTCGTTCGGGAAGACATAATTTTTTTGTATTCCAGATAAACCCATATTCAAAATGGTCATTTTTGGTTCTATTATAACTATCTTGCTCGTGAAATCCAGCCCACATAGTTCCTCCGCCACAATTAAGATTATATAATATACTTTCCAATGCCACTTTACTTTGTAATTCTTGAAAAACCATTAAGTCAAGTTTTTCCCCACGTATTATCTTAGCAAAAATACCAATATCCTTTTTTCCATTCCTACAAAAATTACAACAATTTAAAGAGCCTATTCTATAACCCATAATTGTACTCCCTCTGTCATTTCAGTTTTATAATATCAGTGTATCATATCAAATGGACAAAATATGACCATTTATTCCAAAATAATAAATTTGTTTAAATAAATTATATCATATAGGATTATAATTATCAATATTTTATAATTTAAAGTCTTATTTTGTAATATTATATAACATTCTGAGCTCATTTGCAACTATTATTTATTGCTTTTTGTGTTCTTATGTATTCGCAATACTGAAATGTATAATAATATTATGAGGTGAGTACAATGGAAAAAAAATTTATTATTACTCCAAAAACAGAGCGTTCCGTTACGGTTACTGTAAGAATTGAAAAGGAATCCCATGACCGTCTTGAAGAGCTTGTCATTAAAAGCGGTCGAAGCAGAAATGAGCTTATTAACAAAGCCATAAAATTCGCTCTGGACAATCTGGAATTTGCGGAAGAGGAATAAAGTTTAATCTTTATCCCTCTTCTCGTTATAATAATCAAGAACTGTCTTAATACATATCTCTGCCAAAGCAATTAAAATCTGCTTTAAATACTTATTTACAGGTATTACACCATCATGCTGTCAGTTTCATATAGTGTTGCTTCAATTTCTTCCGGCGTAAAGCCTTCTGCAAGCAGCTCGTCAATTTCCTCTGCTGAATAACCGTAATATGCAGATATAGACTTAATATCGTCTATATAGGAATAATCGCCGTCTGCTCCGTAATCCCACCAGTTACAGCGTCCATAGCTGCTGTAATCGGTAAAACTAAACTTTGAGGACACAAGTTCGCCATTTTGAAGAATATGTAAAATATTTCCCTCTGTGATTTTTATATTCTCATATTTTCCGTTTTTAAGCTCATGAAATAAATCTGTTTCAATCAATGCTTTCCACAAAATTTCTTCTGTGCTTGCATATACATACAGCTTTAAATCAGGGAAATGAAGTATTGACAGCGGACTATCACCCTTGACAAGCCATATTGAATTATCACTGTCAAGAATAGAAAAACTGAAGCTGCCTTCAACAGCTTCAGCCATAAATTTTATACTTTCCGCATTTAATCTTTTCTTATGCTCCAACAACTGCACCGCAATATAACTGTCGGTTTCAATCTTGCTTTTCGGCAGACGGTACTGTTTGCGTAAATCCTTATCATTCATCAGCACACCGTTATGAGCAAGAGCAAAACGCGCATTATGACATCTGCCAGAAAATGGATGATTATTATAATTTTTCTTTTCCGAGCCTTGCGTACTATGCCGCGTATGACCGATTATGGCTGATATATTGTCAGAATGCTTGAAATTGAGCCTGTACGCCGGTTTTGACTCTTTTAATATACTTAGCCTGCCTTTGTCATTAAACGCTATTCCTGTTGCGTCTGTTCCTCTTACCGCCGCTTCTTCTGCAAGAGTGTTTGTAAGCAGTGATAAATTTTTGATTTCGTTATTACCGTAGTGTAAAAATCCGTAAAGTCCGCACATATTATATCTCCTCCGTTTCCGTTTGTATTTCATTTACATATAATCTTTTTGATTTTAAGTATTCAATAAGCTCTGGTTTGTCCGTTCCTATCTGCAATACAAAATCAGACCATGACATTTTTTCAAAGGTTTTATCGTCAAGCATAATAGCAAGCCGGCAAATCATATCGACAAGCTGTAAAGTGGCTAAAAATGTCTTATATCGGAGCGTTCCTCTGAATATACGAAATTCTATCGTGTTGTAATTTTCAAGATTTACCGCTACATAGCGTCCCCAATTCTTTTCCTTAACATTTTTGTATGTGTCCTTTGCGGTCAATGAAACACCATATCGGCTTGCCCAGTGATTGATATTCGATTCCGTCCGTCTTGTAAACTTCACAAGCTCATTCCAGTGAAGCTCAGTAAAATGCACTATACGCGCGATTACGTCCTCCTGCTCTAATGCATTTTTACCAAATGCAGAGCGGCTGACGTGAATATGTAATCCGCAGGTTTCAGTCTGATGTGAACGATAACCCATAGAAATCGCTTTATTAAACACTTCTAACCAGTTCATTTGGTTAGTGTGGTAATCAAGTGTCATAGGATGCGACACCATTTCAAAACCATTATTTATACTTCCGTCATGCTTGCAATATAAATGCTCGTTTGCTGCATTCGCTATGTTAAGCAATATTTCTGCATTATCGTTGTATTCGCCGCCCTTATCAATCTCTAATTCAACACCGTAAAATAAATTACCCGAACCGTAAAATATCGGTTCGGGCTTGTAGCTGTATGACTTTATCATATCGCTGTTTAAGCGTTCGTAGCAATTACTGCAATAAGGATAATCGTCATCCTCCTCATAACAGGCATTATCGCGAAGAATCAGTCCGCCGCAGCTTTCACAGTGCGTATAGTAATAATCATAGCACGCACCGCAAAGCGGCGTATCTTCATCACCGGAATTGTCGTCGCGCCAAATTCGCTCATGACAGCAATCACACTCTGTAGTCAGTTCGTTAAAACAACGCTCACACATTGTCTGACCGTCAAATTCATGTGCCGTTTTCTTTGTCAGCACAGCTCCACATTCGGAGCAAATTATTTGTTTCTCTTTCATTCTGTTTTCCTCCTCATGATTTTGTTGAATATGCTTATTCCTGATTATGATATATATTTGAAAGCCTTAAAAAACCAAACTTCACCTATGACTATATATGTGTATATAGAATAAATAATAAAATATAAAAATTTATATCCAAAGAACATTTAATTAATAAATACAGCAAAAATATATAAACAACTTTGCGTATGAAATAATTAAATGAAAGGATGATGATTTATGAATTATCATACATTTGAATTGGCATATAGCCTGACACCTTTTGAAAATAAATCTTATACAGACCTATTGTATAAATCGGGTAAAACTTATATTGATAAATATGAGTATGTGCCTACAGTAGTATGTGAGACACTTAAAAAACATGGTATCATCATTAAAATACAGCAGTTTACAAAAAATGAATACACTCATTATGTAATGTACTACAGAATAAATCCAAGAAGGGTAATGGAGAAGAATAACTATATAGGATTATTCAATGCTAAAGATACCGATAGAATGATGGACAAGGTGAACAAGCATCTGAAATCAATAAATATGCCGTCTGCTGACAATTGCAAGATACACCGAATTGACTTCTGCACAAATATAGTAATGTCCGGACAAGATGAAATTTTTGAATATATAAAGCTTTTGCAAAGAGGTTTTTACCCCAAAAAGTACGAATCCGAACTATTTTATGATATGACCGCTAAAAGAAGTAAATTCCCTAAAAACAGTTGTAACATCATCAAGAAAAAGCTTGTCAAAATTACATATTACAATAAATACGACCAACTCCAAGAAAACAAGTATTGCCAAAACACAGAAGAAGCTATAAATATTCTCAGAGCTGAGATACAGTGTGAAAAAAGAAAGGTTAGACATCTTATAGACAAGTTCGGATACACAAAGGTCAGAACCTTTCTGAAACATTCTGATGAAATGGGAAATTATGTATTTAATCATTATGCAAACAAATTTTGCGGCAGTGGTGATTTTTATAAAATTGATGAGATTTACAGAAAGATTGATAAATCCAAAGTTAAGACAAAATCAAAGGAAATGATGAAAGAGCTTATATGGCTGTCAGCTAAACACAGCAGCGTTCAAAAAGCAATACATAAGCTTAGATGGAATTATAAAACCACGTCAAACATATTGAAAAAATTTGATAACATAGGGGTTAGTCCTATTGTAATTCCAATAAGAAGCGAATATGATTTTTTCCCAAATCCATTAACTCTTGCATTAAAATCCTGCAATTATTCTTAATATTTAAAGTAACATATAAATAATAAAAACGAAAGGAGATACTGTGTAATGTCAGATAATTACGAAATATGGACTACTGAGGAAGTAATGGATTATTTGCTTATCGGCAGAAATACTTTGTATGAGCTACTTAGGGAGGGCAAGATTAAAGGATTTAAAATTGGTTCTTGTTGGAAAATACCTAAGAAAGCATTAGATGAGTATATTGCATCAGAATGTGGTATGAAATAGAAGGTTAGTATTGAAAAAAATAATAAACATGATATAATATAACTATTACAAGGGAGGATTATTCTAATGCTAAGCAACAACTCTCAATATTTATCAATTATTGAAACAATTAAAAGTGAGATTATGAACTCACAGTTTAAGGCAACTATGTCTGTAAACCGTGAGCTTGTTTTGTTATACTACAATATTGGATGTATTATAAACGAGAATAAAACATGGGGTAATAAATTCATTGAAAATCTTGCTCGTGATATAAAACTTGCTTTCCCTGATTCAAAAGGTTATTCAGTGAGAAATCTTAAATATATGGCTAAATTTGCAGAAGAATATCCTGACAAAGAATTTGTGCAACAGGTTGTTGCACAAATTCCATGGGGACATAATATAGTTCTCTTAGATAAAATTACAGATACGAACAAAAGAAAATGGTATATTGAAAAATGCACAGAGAACGGTTGGTCAAGAAATGTTTTAATTCATCAAATAGCGAGTGGTTTATATGAAAGACAGGCTATTGCTGAAAAGATTTCAAACTTTGAAAATCGGTTGCCTGCTGTTCAAAGTGAACTTGCTATTCAAACGATGAAAGACCCATATATATTTGACTTCATACCCTTTAAAGAAGATATGCGGGAGAGAGATATTGAAAATGCTCTTGTAAAGGATATAACCAAACTGTTATTGGAGCTTGGAACAGGTTTTGCATTTTTAGGAAATCAATATCATTTGAATGTAGGCGGAGATGATTTTTATATTGACTTGCTGTTCTATAATCTAAATTTGCAATGTTATGTAGTAATAGAATTAAAAACAGGTGATTTTAAACCTGAATATGCAGGACAGTTGAATTTCTATCTTTCTGCTGTGGATGGTATTTTGAAAAAGGATACTGACAATCCATCAATCGGACTGCTGCTGTGCAAGAATAAAAATAACCTTGTTGCTGAATATTCATTAAAAGATATGAGTAAGCCAATAGGTATAAGTGAATATAAAATAACAAATAATCTACCAAAAGAATTAGAAAAACAATTACCGTCAGTAGAGGATATTCAAAACCGTATAAAATAGATGTGATATTTTACTTCGAAACTTCGAAGATGAAACAGCATAATTAAATATTGCCACCTGCATGACACCAATCTATATGCAAAAAAATAAAAATCCGCAATCTGCTATTTGATTGGAAATTTTGATTTTATAATAAATAGAATCCTTAATTTATGCGAAATTTTATGCAGATGATAAACCATTTGCAAATTATAAAAAAATATAGAAAGCACTTCAAATATTGACTCAAAATCCCGTGATGGCAACATCGTGTGGGTTCGACCCCCACCATCGGCACCATATACCGAGGAAATCCGATATATTTTTCAAAAAAATTTTTGGATTTTCCGTAAACCTTATACAGCCGGTAGAGGCGAGAAGCCTACAGGGCATAGAAGTACCGCAGAAAAACGGTACAAACTGCACTTTACAGCCGTATATCGGCGGTATAGCCATTAGTGTTAACGTGGGCTACACAATAACACAAGCACAGGGAACGAGCTGAAGAGGACGGTTGCCGCCGTCCTTGACCGCTCCCCCGACATTAACAGCTGTATGTACACACGGAGCGCAACCAACCCAGATTGAGTTTAAGGGATCCCCTGACGGTTCTGCAAGCGCGTTCCATCGTCGCAAAAACAGCTATAGAGCGCACAAACACTAAAAGAACAAGTTTTTATAAACTTGTAAATATGATGAATTAAAAATTTTGTAAAAAGATTTGTAAAAAGCAAATAACCCATGTTACAATAATAACAATTAGATGTATCTGATTTTGGAAAATAATATGTGTGTAATCCGCATAAAGTCTTACCTTGCCGCCAGATATGGCGCAAGGACGCGGAAATGATGGGACTTATCGGCGCAGGCAACAACCCGATGGTTGGTATGACTGTTGCTGTTGCTATTGAGGAAACAATGAATAAGTAATTTAAAGCAATACTATTTCAAGCATAGTTACGCAAGTAAGCAGTCATGGAAAAAAGTTTAATTTTTTCTAAAAAACACTTGCAAACTATAATAGAGTATGCTATAATATTAATTGTAGAAAGAAATTACATTCTACCCTTTTATCCTATACATAGCAAAACAAAAAAAGCACTCATGCGCGGGTGCTTTTTTTGTCATATACGGACATTTTCATAAAATCTCCTTTTCCGGTTAAAATATATTCATAACTTATAAAATCGGGAAATGAAAGGAATTAGGTTGTACTATGGCAGGAATAATTTTCAGCATCATAGCGGGAGCCGCAATGAGTATTCAAGGTGTTATGAACACTCGGCTCGCGGATAAAATAGGCTTATATGAATCCAACGCGTTTGTGCAAGGCACGGCATTCATTCTTTCACTCATAGCCGTATGGATATTAGGAAAGGGCAGTTTTAAGGAAATAGCACATGTAAATAAATTTTATTTGTTGGGCGGAGTGCTTGGACTGGTGATAACAATAACCGTTATGCTTGGAATAGGTAAACTTAGTCCCACAATCGCAATATCGGTTATATTGATTTCACAGCTGTTTGTTGCCGCTCTTATAGATGCGTTCGGACTTATGGGAAGCGAGCAAATCGCGTTTACATGGAATAAATATATAGGTATGGCGCTCATGATTGGCGGTGTGCTGTTGTTTAAATGGAAAATGGGATAATTTATATACAAAAAAACCGCCTTTACGGCGGTTTTAATTATTTTACAACCGATACTGTTCTTGTATCGCCGTCCCAATCGACGGTGCTTTTCATACCCTCTGATACGGCTCTTACCGGAACTACTGTAGATTCACCGACAATTCTTGCGGGTGCTTCCAGTGAAATCGGAGTTTCGCCTATAAACATAGTATTTGAATCAATCTGCATTGCTATACTTATATCATTTGCAGGGTCATATGAAATAATAGTTCTTGTCTCCTCGTCCCAGTCAACACTGGCGCCAAGCGCTTCAAAAATCGCGCGCATAGGAACAAGAGTGCAGTCACTCTCAATAAACGGCGCAACTTCGGCACAATCAAGTTCATTCCCGTTTACCAATACTCTTATTGCATCATCTGCTATAACACCGGTTCCCATCGACATAAATGCTGAAGATACTAACAGGACCGCGGCAATTATTTTCTTATTCATTGATATTACCTCCATACTTGTATTTATTAAAGTATATCATGAATTCATATCAATTTCAATAGTTGATTTGAAAATCATCTGCCGTTCCGGAATGTTCATTTATATATCCGATTAAATCAACCATATGCAGAAATTCTGTTCTAAATCCGAATTCATCAGAGCCAATGCCTTCTTTGGCAAGATTTATAACACTGTCAAGATTAGCGCTGCCCTTATATTCTGAATCATTAAGAATCATGCCAAGTTCAGCCAATGCCGCCGCAAATTTGAAATCTTCGCTCGCCTCAGCCGTCATATCATTCCCCACCGGCATTTCTATCAATTTGCTTTCCGCGCCGTCAGGGTCTTTATATCTTACCTTCACCGTCATAAGTTCATCCAAACCCGTTGTTTCTGTGATTTGATATTTTAAAGCGCTTCTTTCAGTTCCGTCAGACGGCACTATTTCATAAAACGCGGTGACATTCGCTCCGCAGCCCAACTCTCCGGCGTCCTTTTTATCATTTTCAAAGTCCTCATTATTCAGCGTTCTGTTTTCATATCCTACAAGGCGGTATTCCTTAACCTGCTCCGGGTTAAATTCCACCTGAATTTTAACGTCCTTTGCTATAGTATAAAGCGTTTTAGGCATTTCGTCCACAAAAATCTTTTTTGCTTCACGCTCATTGTCTATGTACGCGTAACCTCCATTACCTTTATCGGCAAGAGTTTCCATACGGTTATCCTTGTAATTTCCCATTCCGAAGCCAAGAACTGTCAGGAAAATACCTTTATCCCGTTTTTCGGTTATAAGCTTTTCAAGGTCGCCTGTAGATGACACTCCAATATTAAAATCGCCGTCTGTGCAAAGAATTATACGATTATTTCCGTCTATAAGATTCTTTTCAGCCTGCTCGTATGCAAGATTAATTCCGGCAGCGCCGCTTGTTCCTCCTCCGGCTGTTAAAGCGTCAAGCGCTTCTGTAATCTTGTCCTTTTCGGAAACAGGTGTACTTTCAAGAACCACTCCTGTGCCTGAAGCGTATGTAACTATTGAAATAGTATCTTTTTCATCAAGCTGGTCAAGAAGTAATTTCATTGACTTTTTAACAAGCGGAAGCTTATCAATGCTATACATAGAACCTGAAACGTCCAACAAGAACACAAGGTTAGAAGGCTGTCTTTCCGTTAACTCATCACCTTGAATTGAAATCATTGCCAGTTTATTTTCACTGTTCCACGGGCATTCTGATAACTCACTTGAAACGGCAAACGGTGCGCCGTCTGTCGGAAGCGGGTTATCATAGTCAAAATAATTTATAAGTTCCTCTGTTCTTACAGCGCCGTTTGGCGGAAGCATGCCAAGACTAAGCACATATCTTCTCAAACTGCTGTAAGACGCGGTATCGGTATCAATCGAGAATGTGGACAACGGAGAAGTAAGCGCATTTTTGAATACATTCTCATCTTCAGCGGTATATTCTTCAGCGTTAAACCAATCTTGCTTGTCGGTATACTTCGACAAATTAATTTCCTCCGGAGATGGTATTGGCGCTAAAGAGTCGCTGACCGCAGAATACCTAGGCACGATACCAGTCCCGGTAATGCCCAACACGGCGCCGCCGTGATTGTAAAATGATTTCTCATCAGACTCAGCTTTTTGTTTATTCTCCTGATACTTCATCGTATTATCAATCAGATAGACCGCGTCACCTCTTGTTATTTCCTCGCCGATAAGCGCTTTGACACTGTCTGTTATACCCTTGTCAACAGCGCTCATAACATACCCTTCGGGATACTCCTTATTAGTGTCTGTTTCAAGGTAATTAACAATCATTGTCAATGCCTGTTCGTAAGTGACTTCTTCCTCAGGTCTGAAGGTATCATCGTCAAATCCGCTTATAATGTCCGCTTTAACAGCCTTTATTATATATTTACTACCCCAATAGTTATCATTTATATCTGTAAAACTAATTTTCTCATCTGTCTCAGCGTCATCCTTTAAAAACGCGTCTGAAAACATTTTTGTAAATTCCGCGCGAGTCAGAGTTTTTTCTAAATACAGTTCTCCGTCTTCATATCCCTCTATAATACCTTTATCCTGCAAATTTTGAGCAGGATTCGAAGCATGAGCGGGAAAAGCGGTAAAAAGCGTTACTATTATTATAGTTAATACTATAATTTTCTTCTTCATAGCTACCTATCCTTTCATCTTAACGAGTTAATAATCTCTTCCACTGTACTCATATCAGCGCCTGACGCGCTAACTGTTACCGTCATACCACATGCCGTAAATGACGCGTAAATATTATTTCCGTCCACACTGTAATACGGCTCACTGTTTTCCTCGCCTCCATAATTTATCACAACATTTATTACAGCGCCTTTTTCGGATACGAATGTATAACCGTTCCAGGAAGCTTTTTCGCATTGATACCCATACGGTGTAGGCAGCAATGTTTCATCACGGGAAATGCCTACTTCTATATTCTCGGCTACTCCCGAATCGACAATGCCCCCTGAGGCGAATGTTGCCGCTTTTTGTACGGCAGGCGGTGGTGTTCTGTCAGGAGGAGTTTCATCATCCGACATGTCAGCCACCTCCTTCTTTAACTGCGGGTTTTCAGTGACCGCGGCGCTTTCTCTGTATTCACCCTGACCGCGCGAATCATCTTCAAGCCTGCCATTATCTGTGTTCCGCTCTGTATTTGCTTCATTTTTTATACTATTTTTCCGCGGGACGGAATCTTCAGCGGACTCCGCGACAGAAGAATGTTCTTTCATAGAAGATGCGCTGTTACTATCAGTATAGTCATATGAATGTTTACTTGATGCGTCTGTCTCGAAATTATTGATTTCCGTATTATTTTCAGGAAGGGTCGGCTCCGCCGCATTACGGCTATCATTTGATGCCGTGGTAGAATCTTGACGCGGCGAAGCCGTTTCGACTACGCTTTTTTCTATGATTACTCCGTCATCACCCGTGTGTTCAAAAAACGGCATTGATATAATCACTGCCGAGACGGCAACAACTGCCGCCGCAAGCGATGCCGCATATCTGTAAT
Organism: uncultured Clostridia bacterium; assembly: GCA_910585485.1. Classification (GTDB taxonomy): domain Bacteria; phylum Bacillota; class Clostridia; order UBA1381; family UBA1381; genus Hominilimicola. Next base: position 17,641 of record CAJUEZ010000008.1, on the reverse strand, counting down.
ATCTTTTCACCGCCGAAGGAGATTGCTTTTTATGAGCGTTTTCTATAACTCTGTTTATCAATTCTTCTTTGGGGTTTAAGTCAATATTCGCTTCTTTGTAGTATTTTCTAAACAAAGTCATAACCTCCTTTCAGCTTGTCTTTGAGCAACTCTCTTCCTCTATGAAGACGGGACCTGACTGTGGAATCATTCGCCTTCAAGCATTTTGCGATTTCTTTCACGCTCATATCCTCATAATAAAACAGGTGTATCACTGCGCGATATTTTGAAGGAAGGTCTTGCACAGCAAAATAAACCTCGCTTTTTTCCGGATTATCGAACGTTATTTCCTCATTGAGGGGAACAGTTTTTCGCATCCATGCACTTCTAAAAACGCTTTTGGAGCGATTTATAGTAACGCGAATGAGCCATGCCTTTATATGCTCGTCCGTTTCAAAGATTTTTTCATTTTGAATAAATTGAATAAATACATCCTGCGTTACGTCTTCAGCAAATGGCACATTACGCGTCTGCGAAAGCGCAAGATGATATACCATATCAAAATATTTACGTATAATATCGTCAGATGAAATGTCCGTACGCGACTTTTCCTCTGCCATAGATTCCCCTCCCTTCATATATAATACGTTTCAAAAAGTCAAAATGTTGCAAAAATTTTTATTTTTTTCAAAACTTTATCACTGAATAAAAAAACGGAATGCAGCGCATTCCGTTTAAATGTCAGATTATTCAGCTACGAACGGCAACAACGCGATAATTCTCGCGCGCTTGATAGCTGTTGTAAGCTGTCTCTGATGCTTAGCACAGTTACCGCTGATACGTCTCGGCACAATCTTGCCTCTTTCAGTAACGTATCTTCTAAGCTTAGCCGTATCCTTATAATCAATATGCTCAACTTTGTCTACGCAGAACATGCAGACCTTTTTCTTAGGTCTTCTTGCTCTCTGTGGTCTGTCATTTCTTTCAGCCATTGGTTGTTCCTCCTTATCAATTTTTATCATTTAGGATTAGAACGGTAAATCATCTTCGCTGCCATCAAGGTCGGCAAATCCGTCCATGCCAAAATCATCGCCGAAGTTCGGCTGTGAACTTTGCTGCGATGAAGGAGCGCTAAAATCTCCCTGTCCACCGCCAAAATTCTGATTCTGATATCCGCTTCCCTGAGTGCCTGTTTCAGCTCTTGAACCGGTAAAATACGCTTCGTCTACAACAACTTCTGTCGCATACTGTTTTTTACCGTCCTGACCGTCCCAGCTTCTCGATTGAATGCTTCCGACTACCGCAATCATACTTCCTTTTTGAAAATATCTTGAGATAAACTCGCCTGTCTGACGCCATGCAACACAGTTAATAAAATCAGCCTGCTGCTGGGCATCCTTACCGGCAAAACGTCTGTTCACCGCGATAGAAAATCTCGCCAATGAAACACCGCTCGGAGTCTGACGCATTTCGACGTCACGTGTAAGACGTCCCATCAATATTACTTTGTTCATGCTTACACCGCTTTCTAAAGACTATTCTTCGTCTTTTCTGATAACGATAGTTCTCAGTATACCATCTGTAATCTTATACTGTCTTTCAAGCTCTTTCGGAAAAGAAGCATCAGCTTTAAAGTTTACAAGATAGTAGAAACCTTCTGTTCTATCATTAATTTCGTAAGCAAGTCTTCTCTTGCCCCACTCATCAACTGATTCCAACTCGCCGTTCTTTTCGATAAGTGATACGAACTTATCCTTAAGAGCAGTTACATTTTCCTCATCAAGTGTTGCGTCAATGATAAAAATTGTTTCATAGCTGTTAAGTATTTTTTCAGCCATTTTCTGCACCTCCTTATGGACTTTAGTCCCGCAGCGCCTCACCGCGGGCAAGGATTGCTTGTTTCACAAGCCTTATAATTATATAGCATTTTTTTCTAAAAGTCAAGCATTTTTTCAGTTTATATCAGATAAATTTTTTATCTGATACCGCGTCTTATATGCGTCGGCTTTAAATTTTTAATCATCATTATTTCGCGTGTGCAATCAATATTAAATTTCTTTGCTTATATTACTATTTTAACAATTTTTTTCAGTTATATTAAAAGATAATTATTAGTTATTGACAATAACTATTTGTTGTTATATAATGTATTCATGAAATTATTGTCGAAAGGAGGCAGCGTTATTCTGTCCAAAACCCCGATAACAAGGCAGATATAACGGCTACAAAATTTTTCGGGAAATTTATTTTAGGTGATTGGAAGATTGGAGGAACAAAAATGGATTTACAAAACACACAGAATAAAATGAATATTATGGCAAAAGTATGGCTTATAATCTGTATTGCTGTATCAGTCCTGGCTCTTGCTGTAAATGTATTCTTATTTCATAGCGGAGCAACACACGATATATTTGGCGGATTTTACTTCTTCGGAATCGCTCTTGCTATTGTTGGCGGAGTAGCATTCGCAATGCTTCTCAGATCAAAAAAATTGGGATTTATACTATCTTATGTTATGTTGATTTTAGGCGTTGTATTTTTAGCATTCTTCCTGTTCGGAGTATTTACTGACGGATTTGATTCCTTATTGATGGATAACCTTGTATCAAATATTGAAAAAGCTAAAACAGCCGGAATATTTGTTTCAAAGTTTATCGGAAATATGGAGGCTGAAACAGCGGTAACTATAGTAAAGACATTTATTATTGTCGATTTTGCCGCGGCGATTGTGTCTCCGGTGGTTACAAGAATTATTCTTGCGTCACATAAGGATAACATGAAATAATTTTATAAAACAAAACATCTTCCTCAGAAATTTAATGCGGAAGATGTTTTTTATTGCTTTTTTATTATTCGGATTTAAACCTGTCGCTTGAGATAAGATATTTGTAATATTCATAAAGCATACTTATGCCGTCAGAATTTAATTTTGTAAGGTCAATATCCAAATAGTCGGGAATTTTTATATTATATTTATGGTTTGTTCTGCCGTAAATATAATCCACCGGAACGGCAAAAAGCTGTGACATCATAGTAAGAGTTTTATTATCCGGCTGTCTTATTCCGTTTTCCCAGTTTGCTATACAGGTTCTCGAAACCCTAAGCTTGTTGGCAAGATCTGTCTGCGTCATATTCTTTTCCTTACGCAAACTTCTGATTCTTATGCCGATTTCATTATTATTATACATTGCTTTACCGCTCGCCACTTTCATCGCTCAAATCATGATTACTTTCATTATCATCGGAATTTGAAATGTCTCTGCCGCTTTTTACTCGCTCGAATATCTCCATAAACTGATCGCCCGTAATTGTTTCCTTACTTATCAAAAATCCCGCAATTTCATTAAGCGCGTCACGATTTTCCTTTAATATAATCATTGCCTTTTCATAACAGCTTTTCAGTACTCTGACAATTTCTCTGTCAATATCCGTTTTTGTCTCCTCGGAACAGTTAGAAACGCTTCTGCCGTCCAAATACTTATTCTGCATACTTTCAAGACCCGCCATGCCGAATTTATCAGACATACCGTACTGTGTTATCATATTTCTTGCAAGTTCTGTGGCGCGTTCAATATCGTTTGCCGCGCCCGTAGTCTTAGTATTAAAGATAAGTTCTTCCGCCGCGCGTCCCGCAAGAAATACCGTAATCTGGTCAAGTATCTCATCTTTAGACATAAGATACTTTTCCTCCTCTTCCGGCATCTGCATGGTATAACCGAGCGAACCCATTGTTCTCGGTACAATAGTAATTTTATGCACGGGTTGAGTGTGCTTCTGCACAGCGGTCGCAAGCGCGTGACCAACCTCGTGAAAAGAAACAATCTTCTTCTCCTGCTCTGAAAGAATCCTGTCTTTTTTCTCCTTACCGGCGATTATTACTTCAACCGCCTCCATCAAATCTTCCTGAGTAACGGTTTTTCTGCCGCAGCGCACAGCGCGCAAAGCGGCTTCATTTACCATATTCGCCAGGTCGGCGCCTGCCGCGCCGCTTGTCGCGAGAGCCATATCATGCAAGTTAATATCAGGCTCTGTTTTTACATTCTTAATGTGAACTCTCAAAATATCCTCGCGTCCCTTTAAATCGGGTTTTTCAACGATAATACGTCTGTCAAAACGTCCGGGTCGCAAAAGCGCCTTATCAAGTATCTCAGGACGATTGGTAGCCGCAAGAATTACAAGACCTTTGGACGAGTCAAAACCATCCATTTCCGAAAGAAGCTGATTTAAAGTTTGTTCACGCTCATCGTTCGAACTCATCTGACTATCTCTCGATTTACCTATCGCGTCTATTTCGTCTATAAATATTATACACGGCGCTTTTGCCGAAGCCTGCTTAAAAAGGTCTCGCACTCTCGACGCGCCCACACCTACAAACATTTCAACAAACTCCGAGCCTGACAGTGAGAAAAACGGCACTTTTGCTTCACCCGCAACGGCTTTCGCGAGAAGCGTTTTTCCTGTTCCCGGCGGTCCGACAAGCAGCGCGCCCTTAGGCTGTTTTGCGCCTATTGCGATATATTTTGACGGATTATGCAGATAATCCACAATTTCATCCAAAGATTCCTTTGCCTCCTCCTGTCCGGCGACATCGGCAAACGTTACTCCGGTAGAATTTTCCACATTATACATCTTTGCATGAGACTGACCTATTCCCATGATTCCGCCTGAGCCGCCCATTTTTTTTGACATTGAGCGCGTCAGGAAGAAGAACAGCAAATATATTATTCCAAGCGGAAGTATCCATGTCAGGAAAAAGTCAAGAATCGGATTGCTTGTCTGAATAAGCGAGGAATACTTAACGCCCTTGCTGTCAAGTTCTTTAAGAAGCCTGTCATCATAAATATATCCCGTGTAATACACCCTGCGGTTATTCTTTTTTTCCTTTTCCATCAGCTCATCGGTATTCCTGCCGAACATCTTCATTATCGCCGCAGTGTCGGACAGCTTTACAGGCTCAGACTCATCAAATTTTTCATATATTGTAATCTGCTGCTGCTGAAGCACCACCTCATCTATTTTATCTTCGTTCAGCATATTTAAAAACTCATTATATGAAATTTCCTTTTTCTTCGGTGTCTGAAGCGAAACCATTGCCATATTCAAAATAATGGTTGCGACAACAGATATTGCGAGAAAAACAAATAATGGATTTTTAAAAGGGGAACGAGGTTTTTTATTATTACTCATAAACATATGTCCTCCTAATAGCTCGAAAGCTTAATCACTGTTTATTCTATCACTTAATTGAATTTATTTCAATATCTAAGTTTATATTTATTAATTTATTCACAATTTGGAAATATATTTATCCGGTTGACTTATGTAGAAAGAAGTGATAAAATATTAATGTATTTGCTACATGATATATAAAAGGGAAAGGTGATTTATTTATGAAAAAGGTTATTGCAATGCTGACAACGCTTGTTATGACAGTATCGTTACTGTGTCAAACGGCGGTGTTTGCCTCATTCAGCGACGTTGACGATACAAACAGTTATAAACAAGCGATTACCACTCTTACAAAGCTGTCTGTTATAGACGGATATGAAGACGGTACTTTTAAACCCGCCGGTGAAATAACTCGCGCGGAGTTTACAAAACTTATTGTGTTTGTGCTCGGTTATCAGAATCTTACATATACCAATTACAGTTTTGACGATGTGGATTCAAGCCACTGGGCGCGCAATTATATTCAAACCGCATATAATCTTGGTATTATTGCCGGTTTTGAGGATAATACATTCAGACCCGATACTCCTGTCACATATGAACAGGCTTTAAAAATGGTTGTCTGCACGCTTGGATATGAGCCTCATGCTCAGAATCTGGGAGCATGGCCCGAGGGCTATATTAAACAGGCTTCCAAACTTTCTTTGAATAAAAATGTCTTAGATGTGACTTATTCATCAGGCGCTCCGAGAGGCGTTATAGCGCAGGTGCTTTATAACGCGCTTGATATTGAAATGTATGAAAATAACGGATATGAGTGGACAAAAACAGAAAAAACTCTGCTCAACGATTACCTTAAGGCTAAAAAGCTAAAAGGTACTCTTGTGGGTGTTGAGGATATAACCACAGAGGAATGTTCGTATAATCTCGGCGAGGAGCAGCTGGATATATTGACACAGGCAGGTGAAGAGGTTCTTATTAATTACTCCTCTGATATGAAGAAATCTGATATAAGCAAATATCTTGGTCACACTATCACGCTTTACTACAGTCAGCCTACAGCCAATGATGAGAAAATGCTTATAATTATAGACGATGAAACAACAAAAAATTCACAATTAACTCTTACATATGACGATATAAACAATTTCTCGGGCAATACGCTGAAATATTATGACGAGTCCGCAAAGCAAAAGACTTTGAAATTAAAAGAAATAGATTTAACTGTTAAATACAACGGTAAGAATATTGCCGCGTCGGATACTGTAACTCTTACAAATCCCAACACAAAAGAAGAGGAAAACTTTACGCGTCAGGAAGCCCTTGAACAATGGCTTAATCCCGACACGGAATATTCCATTTACGGAAACATTATTCTAACAGATAACGCAAATGACGGCACAGTTGATATGGTGCAAATTTATAACTATGAAACCATGGTGGCATATACAGCCCCGTCAACTGCCGATTACCGCATAACAGACAAACTCGTATCAGGAAACTATATTGTTCTTGACCCTCAAAGTGCGGAATACACTTATACAATCACAAAGAACGGCGCAGAAATTCCTGTCACCTCCATTGCGGCAAATGACACGATTCTCTACGCAAAAAGTCTTGACGGCTCAATGTATTCTCTTCTTGTTTCCAATAAGAGCGTTAAGGGTTCAATATCATCAATGAATATGTCAGCCAATCAAATGACTATCGCAGGAAATACATATGATATAGGAAGCAAATGCGCCTCATATATAAAGGAAAAGGACGGAAAGGAATTAAAAGCGGGTCTTTCCGGCACATTCTATATTGATGCTCTCGGCACAGTGGTATTCGGAACGCTTGATCAGACAACTGTCTCTCCTTACGCGTATATAGCCGACGCTTTCCTTGATTTTGATGAAGGCGGAAAAGCTTATATGACAGTGTATGCTCCGGGGACAAGCGCAAGTTCCGCGCTTTCATACGCTATAAAAGACAGAGTTAAGTTTAACGGTTCTACAACTGACGCTGATTCAGCGATTGAGAAACTCAAAACCTCCTCCGCTTTCGCGGGAGATGAAAGCGCTTTTGCCGATAAGATTTACGGAGCGGGCAAAACACCTAATATTACTCCCTATTCTCAGCCGGCAAGAATCACAATAAAGAATAATGAAATTACTGAAATAGTTGTACTTAAGTCTGATGAGATACAGTCTCAAAATGATGATAAAGAACAAATCGTAAAATGCAAAGATATTTCTCAGTACACATATTCTTCAAACAGTTTCTCTCAAAACGGTAAGACGGCATTCTCCGTTAATTCAAACACAACTGTGCTTTATGTTCCGGCAGACCGTACAGAGAAGAAGAAATACGCTAAGAAAACAGTCTCTTCTGCTTTTACTTCAGGTGACGCGTACTATGTTGAGGCATATGATATAAACTCATCAAAGATTGCCGGATTGGTAATCCTATACGGAAACGACGGAACGCTTACAAATATTAAAAAGGATACAGATTTCTCAATTGTCGCTTCACTTCCGGAAACTGTTTACAACGAGGAAAAAGATGAGACTGTTGAAAAATTTGACGTTTTCGCGGGCGCTTCAAACACCGTAAAATCATGGACAACATATGACGCTAAAGAATTTAGCAATGTTCAGGTCGGAGACGTTATCCAGTTCGCGTATGACAGTGACAACCTGATACAGGGACGCGTAAATAATATCAGTTTCTCAGATATTGCAAGCGTTCTCGACGGACAAACAAACAATGACCAGAAATTTAACTGGAGAGAAGAACTTACTCCTTCCGAGAGTAATAATTATCAAAAGTATAAATTCGATTACAGATTTAAAAGAGCGGGCACAGAAAATGATGAAATATACACAAGTTCCACAATGGGTACAGTGCCTTACTCAAGAGCATGTATGTACAACGTAAGTCAGGTTCTTCTTGAAGACAATAAGCTGTATGTCACACAGGACGGTTTCTATGAAAACGAGGACGGTATTCTCCAGCTTGATGACGACGATTATGAAGAAATTACAATAACTTCGTCAACAAAGATTTTACGCATGGAGGAAGACAGAGAGGAAATCAGCAGATATGCCGCCGATACCACAACAGATTTAACAATCAATGATATTAAAGACGCTAAAAACTATGGCGCGGATTGTTCAAAAATTCTTGTATGCTCCTCAAAGGGCGTGGCAAAACTCATTGTAATTTATAATTAAAACTATTCTGATAAAAAAGACTGTCTATGGCAAATATTAAATTTTAAGCAACATACTGACATCGTTTTTCATATTCTTATATGTCATAACTTCTTGGCATAAAAATTACCTCCTATGGTTTATTTCATTACACCATAGGAGGTTTCTTTTTTCTATTGTTCGTTTTTACCGATTCTGTTTTAAATACGTCTGTTTATTGCAAAATAACATATTTACTATACGCATAACCACTTACACCGTTGTAACTTACCCAACACCAGTTTCCTGAAGTTTTATTAGGATATACCGTACATTTTGCGCCTTCAGGAATTAAAACCTATTGCATTTCCTGCTTTTGGCTTGCTGTTAATCATAAGCTTGCCGTCTGTTCCCTTTGCATAAGCTGTATATGACTTTTGTGTATTTGACGAAAAACCGCCGCCTGATGATAAACCATTAGGTTTATAAACAGTTAAGTCTTCGGAATATGACGCTTCCACGCTAAGTCCTCCAAGTGTAGATGTCATCATTACCGCCGCGGCTATTGCCGCAATTAGTTGTTTTTTTATTTTTAAATCCCCCCGTTTAGTTAAAACTTTAAATATTAGTAAAATAATTACTACTCCAATATTATAGTAAAACAGGGGATGATAGAATGATTGATTACACATCAATGGGACAGCGCTAAAAGAGAGCCGTAAAATAAAAGGGTTAACTCAAGAACAATTAGCGGAAAAGGTAAATATTTCTCCGACATTTTTATCAATGATAGAAACTGGAATGAAACCCGGAGCTTTTTACACTTATATGAGAATTGCAATCGCCCTTGATGTAACTCTTGATTATTTTTCGCCGAATATTGTTCCAAAGGCGGGTATAAATGAACAGGTTAGCACACTATTAGACATATTTTATTCGCTTGAATCAAACAAACGTCAATATACATCAAACACACTGCGCGGTTTATTATGATACGCTACACTAAGCACAAGCCCTATCGCAATCATATTCACCACAAGCGATGTTCCGCCATAAGTTATAAACGGCAAAGGAATACCTGTAACCGGCATAAGACCTATACACATACCGACATTTTCAAAAACGTGAAACAACATCATTGAGCCAACTCCGACACAAATATACCTTCCAAAAGCGTTATCCGCTTTTTGCGCTATTTTAAAGCATTTGTAAATGAGAAGAAACAGCATTACCACAATAATCATCGCGCCGATAAATCCAAGTTCCTCGCTTATGACTCCAAAAATAAAGTCTGTTGATTTTGCTGGAAGATAATCCATTTGATTCTGTGTGCCCTGCAAATATCCCTTTCCCCAAAGCTGACCCGAACCTACGGCTATTTTTGACTGAATAACGTTATATCCCTCTTTAAGCGGCGCGAGATCGGGATTTAAAAATACCTGTATGCGCCATCTCTGATGTTCCGCAAGCACATATTTATATATAAGCGGTAATGACACGATTCCCACAACGCTAATAGGGATTATATATTTATAGGAAATCTTTGCGACAAACATAAGGCATATAAACATGAATACAAACACCAACGCACTGCCCACATCAGGCTGAAGAGCAATCAGCGCAAGCAGCGCGCCGATATGCAGAAGAAGTCCTAAAATAACAAGCGGCTTATTTATATCATCATGCACTTTTGAAAGATGATATGAAAAGGTTATAATAAAGCATACTTTGGCTATTTCTGAAGGCTGAATACCTATAGCGCCGAAACGTATCCAGCTTTTAGCTCCCCATTCATTGTTTCCGACTCCTATAATAAGCACTAAAATCAGTATCGCCACAGCAAAAATATAAATAGGCTTGACCAGATTTTTTAACTGTTCATAATCAAAAAAGCATGTCACAATCATTAGTGCACAGCCTATTATCAGCGCGCCTGACTGGACAATCACATTTATGTTTGAATGCGTTGTTCTCGTGGCGGAATATATCATAACAACACCGAAAATTGATAATAATATTGTTAATATAAATAAAAACCAGTCAAATTCCATTAGAATGACGGATTTTTTTGATACGCTCTTTTTTTTCAAAAATATCACTCCTAAAATCCTATGTACATATATTATATAACATAATTCGAGTTTAAGCAATATTTTTAGAATTTTTTCGAGTTTATTTTTCCCAAAAGTTTTAATACCGTGTAATAAAACTATTTTAATATTTATAAGCGGCAAATATACGGCACTGTAAACAAAAAAATGAGTCTGCATAATAACAGACCCATTCATAATCAATTCAACATTTTCAGTCTATCAAACCGCGTGTCTATCGCTTTATTGTATAATCAAATCATTGATATTCACAACATCGCCCGCGCCCATTGTAAAAACAATATCTCCCTCGCGAACATTTTCTTTCAGATACGCGGCAATGTCTTTAAAGTCGTCAATATAAGACGCGTTTACTCCACCGCTATTTATATCCTCGGCTAACTTTTCAGCGCTTGTCACACCGTCAAATTTCTCGCGCGCGGCATATATATGCGTCAGAATAAGTTCATCCGCGTCATTAAAAGCCCGTGTAAATTCTTCCCACAAAGTCCTTGTGCGCGAATAAGTGTGCGGCTGAAATACGCACCAAATTTTATTATGAGGAAACTTCTTCGCCGATGAAAGAGTCGCTTTTATTTCGGTCGGGTGATGCGCATAATCGTCAATGACAACAGCGCCGTTAAGAAAACCCTTTTTCTCAAAACGCCTGTGTGTTCCCTTAAAAGTTTCTATACCCTTCGCGGCAATTTCCGCGTCAATTCCCGATATAAAACATACCGCGATAGTCGCAAGCGCGTTAAGTATATTATGCTCGCCCGGAACATTCAGCTTAATATGGCAAATTTTTTCACCGTCTTTCATTACATCAAAGCTTGGAAATCCCGCATGATATACAATGTTTTCGGGGTAATAATTATAATCGCTCTCCATGCCGTAGGTGATTATTTTCAAATCATCGGCATCTTGCAGAGCCTTTTGTATATTTTTATCTCCGCCCATTGCAACAACATATCCGACATCTTTTGTAAGATACGCAAAACGACGAAAACTTTTAATTATCTCATCAATCCCTGAAAAGAAATCAAGATGATCTTCCTCAATATTTGTTATAAGCGCGATGGTCGGATAGAATTTAAGAAAACTGTTTGTATATTCGCATGCTTCTGTAACAAAATACTCCGATTCACCCGTTCTGATATTTCCTCCAATCAGGTCAAGTTCTCCTCCCACACTGATTGTCGGGTCCATGTCCGCTCCGATTAACGCGTGGGCAAGCATTGATGTGGTAGTTGTTTTACCATGCGTGCCGCTGACTCCTACAGCATGCTTATAGTTTTTCATTATAGCCCCCAAAAATTCGGCTCTGTCTATAAGACGTTTGCCTTGTTCTTTTGACGCTATCATTTCGGGATTATCCGCTTTTGCCGCTGCTGTGTATACCACCAAAGACGCATTTTTTATACCTTCCTCATGCAGCGCGTCCTTTCCGTATACTATATCTGCCCCCATTTTTTCCAGCTTGGCAGTTATATCACTCTTATTCCAGTCCGAACCGGTAACCTTGTAACCATTTTTCAACACTATCTGAGCCAAACCGCTCATACTTATTCCGCCTATGCCGATAAAATGTATTAGGCCGCCTTTTTCAATATCAGACATTAAAAACCTACTCATCCTTATATCTCCTCATAAACTTAGTATAATTATTATATACCTTTATTCATTAATTGAAAACCCCTTTTTGATAAATTTTAATATTTTATCAATCCAAAAAAACAAAGTCTTACAATTTTTACGCAAATTTTGTCAAATATTTTGTGCAAAATACTTGACAAATTGTTATATTTGCTATATTATAACCTTAGCAAATTTTGTCGGAAGGTGGTGAAATAAATGGAAATTACAGACATCAGAATTAAGAAAGTGGCAAGCGACGGTAAAATGAAGGCTGTAGCATCTGTTACATTTGATAACGCATTTGCTGTCCATGATGTCAAAGTCATTGAAGGACCGGAAAAATTATTTGTTGCAATGCCTAGCAGAAGAACTCCTGATGGAGAATACAGAGATATTGCCCATCCTATAAACAGCGAAATGCGTAATATTCTTGAAAACAAGATACTTGCGGCTTATAACGCTATAGAGGATGACGAAGCTGTGACTTCTGCAGAATAAATAACACAACAGATTGTACCTTTATATACAGTCTATTTTTTTCATATCGAAAAAATAAATGGGTATGCCCGGCATACCCATTTATTATACAAAAAACTATTATTCATAAGCAATTACTTAAGAAAATTATTTAGTCTTATCATTGTCGCGACAGCCTGTTCTACCGTATACGCGCCCTGAGGAGCAAATTCATCATCGGAAACACCTGTCATAATTCCATTTTCATTTGCCCATGTAACGTAGAAGACAGCCCACGGAGATATATCGCCCTTGTCAGCGTATTTCAGGCTCGATTCAGTGCCAATCCACCCATAAAGTTCGGCAACTTTGCATAAAAGAGTCGCCGCTTCCTCACGAGTTATTGTTCCCTGAGGGTCAAAATTTATTCCGTCTCTGCCGTTCACTATGCCTAAAGCATGCAGCATATTCACCGAATCATCTACTCCGCTGCAATCCGCAAAGTAATTTTTAAGATATGGCTTATCATTATCAGTCATATACATATCCAGAGAGGCATAATTCTCTTTCACCGCGATAAAATTGCCGAGCAGCTTACAAAATTGCTCGCGCGTTATATTTTCAGAATACTTATCTGTAAACTCATACGGCAAAAGACTATTTGAAGCGGCCTCTCTCGCAAACGGCTGAGCCCAAGGAGCGGATGGCAGTTTCAAAAAATCATTCGCTATACTGCGATGAAGTTCCTCGCCGTTTTTCTTTTCTGTATCGTCTTTATACATACTGTCTAAATACAAAATCTTTTCAATATCCTCTTTACCAAGCTGATAACATATATAATTATCCGAACCGTACATACCTATCTGAATTCCCGAATTTATGTAATAGCTTTTAACATCGCTGCCCGTATAGATATTAACGGCAATACCGCGAAACGGTGTCGGATTTATTGTCCTGTAAACCGGCATATTTTCAACCGTGTCAAAAAAAACGTCAATTTCATCGCTTAAAAGTTCAATATATTTACCTTCTGCCAAATCTGAAACTGTTACGCGCTCTATTTCGTCCGCGTCAAATACACCAATCGCGTCCGAAAACATCATATCCTCCGGCAGATTAACAACATTATACGCACTCACCGCGGTAGGCGCTATAAACGCAAGTATTGCCGGAATAATTATCTTGACAAATCGTTTAATGATAATCACCTCTTAATTAAAAACACAATATTTTTTCATATACTCTTCCATTTTAGGAAGAATCTCTTCATATGAGCCATTTTGTTTAAGATATTCGTAAATATCCTGTACTGTTATTATAGCATGAATATTTATGCCGAAATCCTCCATAATCTCCATAATGGTTGTCTTCTCAGGATTTTGACCCACTTCACACCGATTTACCGATATGAACATATCCTTTACTTTAACATCCGCCGCCTTTTCAAGAATAGGCATCGTTTCACGAACTGCTGTACCGGCAGTTATGACATCTTCGATTATTATAACTCTGTCGCCGTCTTTAGGCTTATAACCGACAATAGAACCGCCCTCGCCGTGATCCTTTTCCTCTTTTCTGTTAAAGAAATACGGCTTGTCTATTTCATATTCATTATACAATGCCGCGGCAGCCGAAGCGGCAAGAGGAATACCCTTATATGCAGGGCCAAACATACAATCAAAATTCTCTCCGCAGTTTTCTTTTATAAGCGTCGCGTAAAATTTTCCAAACGTGGCAATTTGTTTACCGGTTCTAAAATTACCGGTGTTTACAAAATACGGAGTATTTCTACCGCTTTTAGTCACAAAATCGCCAAAACGCAAAACATCCGAGTCCATCATAAATTCAATAAATTCTTTTTTCTTTTCTGTAAGCATTCTTTTATCCTCCTAATCTCTGAAATATAACCTTTTTAATTTTTTCAAAATTCTCTTTTCCATTCGCGAAACCTGCATTTGAGATGTTTCCATAATCTCTGAGATTTCTTTCTGGCTCTTTTCCTCATAATATCTGTACCCGACAAACTTTTTTTCCTCCTGGGACAGATTGTCCATACAAAAGCTGATAAAATCCTTATCCTCTATCATAAGATAATTTTTATCCTCTATTCCAACAACATTCGCAAGGGACAATTCACCATCCGCATATGCCTCATATTCAAGGGACTTGATAAAAGACGTATCTCCTATCTCATAAATACTGTCAAGCGTTTTTTCAGGGATATTAAGTATACGGGCAATTTCCTCATGTGATATTCCGCCGGACACGCGCCGTATTTTTTCCGCTTTATAAAAAATCTCATACAAGCGCCTGGGAATACGTATAAAATTCCCCTTGTCTCTGAAATACTTCCGTATTTCTCCCATTACAGTAGGTGTCGCATACGTAGCGAATTTAACGCCCTTATCAGGGTCAAATCGCTCAATAGCATACAATATACCAAGACATGCCACCTGATATATATCGTCATATTCCACACCTCTGTTGATAAACTTGCGTGAAAGTATTTCAGCTATGTATATATATGAAGATAGTATCTCATCACGAAGCTTCACATCTTTTGTCTTCCTGTAAAGCGCGAACATCTCATATTCACTTGTCTCTATTTCAGGTTTGACTACTGCCATAAAAAATTCCTTATTTACACAATCTTATTTTATAAGGATTTCCGCAATTTTCAGCGAATCCTCATATGCTTTTTTATTTTTCTCATCATCTTTTTTATTCGTTCGAATCAGTAGGTATAAATCATCGCAATACAGTTCTCTTTCTTTCAAAAAACGGCTGTCTTTAAGATTTACCGCATACCCTGCGCCGTCCTCCGATTTAAGGATTTCAGCATCAGTGTCTTTTGCCCATTCCGCGGTCTCAGTAAAAAGTCTGTTGGTGGAATCTCTGTTTATATACAATTCCGCCTCGGCTCTATCCATCAGATAAATAAAACTACAGTCTTTTGTAAAAGTGAAATCAAGCTTTGTCTGCATTGCGCTGTCCATTTCTTCATTTCCGGCAGTATCGTAAAACGTCATCTGCTGAAAAAATACCGACTGTTTACCATTACCGTCTATATCAGTTATATACTCATTAAAGGAATCCTGCATCTTCTCTGACAAATTATCCGAATATAACTTATGTCCGGCATATGTGATATACATATCATATTTGGGACGCGAAACGCACTGAACAACAGTAACAAGCGTGATAGCCACGGCTATAGCTATTCCGATAACTCGCCATTTATAGTAATACCAAAAATGTCCCCACCATTCCTTTGTAAACTTCGGCGGGATTTTTCCGTATTTTTCGGACATAGGGATTCCTCCTTTTTGCAAACAGTACTATTGGATTACTTATTCTCCAATGGTTTCATCGTGGGGAACAACAACACGTCTCTGATAGCGGGAGAATCGGTAAGGAGCATACACATGCGGTCAATACCGAAACCTATACCGCCTGTTGGCGGCATACCTATCTCAAGAGCGCGCATAAAGTCCTCATCGGTTGTATTTGCTTCCTCATCACCCTGAGCAAGCTGTTCCTCCTGCGCTTTAAAGCGTTCACGCTGATCAATCGGGTCGTTAAGTTCCGAATACGCGTTCGCCATTTCCCAACCGTTCATAAAGAACTCAAAACGTTCCACATAGTCGGGATTTTCAGGCTTTTTCTTTGTAAGCGGCGAAATCTCAACAGGATGGTCCATAACGAATGTCGGCTGAATTAAATGCTCCTCGGCAAATTCTTCGAAGAACAGGTTTAATATATCGCCCTTTTTATGTCTTTCCTCGAACTCAACATGGTGCTCTTTGGCTATTGTGCGAGCCTCCTCAAGCGTCTTAATCTCATTAAAATCAACACCTGCGTACTTCTTAACCGCGTCAACCATTGTTATACGTTCAAACGGTTTACCCAAATCCATTTCAATGCCGTTATATACAATTTTCGTTGTGCCGAGCACCTCCTCAGCTACATGACGGTACAAATTCTCCGTCAAATCCATCATGCCGTGATAATCGGTATATGCCTGATACAGTTCCATAAGAGTGAACTCAGGGTTATGACGCGTGTCAAGACCCTCGTTTCTAAAAACTCGTCCAATTTCAAAGACCTTTTCAAGTCCACCGACGATAAGACGCTTCAAATAAAGTTCTAATGAAATACGAAGCTTAAAGTCCTCGTCAAGCGCGTTAAAATGCGTTTCAAACGGTCTTGCCGCCGCGCCGCCCGCGTTTGACACAAGCATCGGCGTTTCAACCTCTAAAAAGCCTTGTCCGTTTAAGTATGAACGAATAGAAGAAATAATCTTTGAACGCTTTATAAACGTATCCTTAACTTCAGCGTTCATGATAAGGTCAATATAACGCTGACGATACCTTAAATCCGTATCGGTCATACCATGAAATTTTTCAGGAAGCGGCAAAAGCGACTTTGAAAGAAGCGTGATTTTATCCGCTCTTATTGAGATTTCACCTGTCTGAGTTGTGAAAACCTCGCCCTCGGCTCCTATAATATCACCTATATCAAGCTTTTTAAAACGATTATATTCCTCTTCACCGAGAATATCTTTTTTAACAAAAAGCTGAATCTGACCGTCAATATCCGATACATGCACAAATCCCACTTTACCCATACCACGCTTTGACATAATACGTCCCGCGATAGAAACAATTTTACCGTCAAGCGGTGAAATTTTTGCTATTATTTTTTCCGTTTCCTCACTGCCGCGCTTTTTAATTTCACGCTCTTCCTCGGTATAGTTTTCTTTTATCTGATTTGATGTGTGAGAACGGTCAAATTTCATTATTTTGAACGGGTCACGATTTTCATTCTGAAGGTCTGTCAGTTTATCCCTGCGTACCTGTAAAAGGTCGGATAACTGTTCTTGTGTTTGCTGTGTGTTTTCCATATATTTAAACTCCTCCTTGATTATTCTGATTATGTCTGCATACTTCATTTAATTATATACTATTTTTAAGAAATTTACAATATTTTTTAAGAAAATAGTCAAAAAAACCGATGAAATATCAATAAGGGAATCCCTGCCGGTAAAGAATTTATTTTACAAAAATGAATATACAAAAATTGTAGGTTTGTCAATGATGTGTTACAAAAAAGGTTAAAAAAGTTCGCCATCAA